>NZ_JBNGHF010000044.1:0-35514 GCF_050611805.1 Methylotuvimicrobium sp. | reverse complement strand
TGCCGCCGACGCCTGTCGATCGAGCAACCGCACCCTCTCCGGAACCGGCATTGCCAGAACGGAGTTTTGCATATCGAAAAATTAGATAATGAATCAAAATTTACGATCTTTCACAGTAAAATATTTGAACACCATGAAAAATGAATTGATCGATTAGCTTGTATAACGCGAATACGAAATCATCGATGATATAAAACCCAATTTAAGTAAGCAGCACTGTGCCAATCCCGCACTATTTGAACGCTCCAAATTATATTCATTTGTATGACGGCTATAATCCGGCGCAAGGAGTCCGTGCCTGATAAAATTCGGCATATACAACTTTATTTAGAGGAACGCGAATGGATAGTCTGCAATCGGATACCCAGATCGACACGGCATTGTCTTCGCGGACTACAGAAAACGCTCCGCTTGAGCCTTATCTTGTAATACTTTCAGGCAAACACATCGGTAAACAATTTAAGCTTACCCGTCAAAAAAACGTATTCGGACGAGGCCACGATGCGGATATTATCATCGCTGACCCCAAAATATCCCGACGTCATGGCGCCCTTATCATCAAAGCCGGCGTCGTTATGGTTGAGGATTACGGCTCGACCAATGGCACCTATATCGATGAAAGGCGAATCGACAAAGAAAAGATTTCCTTACTCTCGCGCATCCGTGCCGGCGGGACTTACATGCGCATAGATTATAAAAAACCAAGCGAAGCTCAGTCTGAACAAGCTTTATACCAGGCTGCCAATACCGATGTTCTGACCCAAATACCCAACCGCAGGGCTTTTGTGATTCGCGGACAAGAAGAGCTTTCATTTTGTAAGCGCAATCGCACCTCATTAACCGTCATCATGTGCGATGTCGATCATTTTAAAAAAATCAACGATACATTCGGCCATCCCGCCGGCGACCAGGTTTTGAGGGAACTGGCTGAAATGCTGAATAAGGAAATGCGCACCGAAGACACACTGGCGCGATATGGCGGCGAAGAGTTCATTATGTTGCTGAGGGGTAGCTCGGAAAACCAGGCGCTGGTTTTAGCCGAACGCATCCGTGAAAAAGTAGCGCGTAAGGCGTTCGAATATCAGCATCTAAGAATACCTGCAACACTCTCGTTCGGCATTTGCAGTCGTCAAAGCACTTATATCGAATCGCTCGAATCGATGATCCGGGCCGCAGACCGAGCGCTCTATCAAGCCAAAAAAAACGGCCGCAATCAGGTCGCGATCGAACGAGATTAAGAAGGATTATCCTAGAAAAAGCATTTCATCATGAAGCACATGAAGATAAAAAGTTAGTTCACTTACTTGCCATGCTTTTGCAAAACAGTTTTGCTCTCCTGAATGGTCGCTCATAGTATATGAATATCCTATTGAAATACTTTAAGAAATTCATGTACTTCATGGTTACATTGCTTTTTCTAGAATCATTTCATTTTGGCCTAGCCGCGTTCAATATAAAAGAAATACATACGCATTCGCTTTTCATCCTAAAAAGAGCAGTTGAGAGCCTCAAACTACCGTTCGCCCTGAGCCCTTCGGCTGCGCTCAGGAGAGCCCCGTCGAAGGGTGAACGGTAGTTTGAGGCTTCACCAAGACAGTGAAAGTGTTGTAGACCCTTCATGCTTCGACTTAACTCAGCACGAACGGTCTACAACACATATCAACTGCTCTTTTTAGGTTCATTGCGAAGCTCGAGCTTCGCGTATCGGTTCACCAAGCTTGAGCTTGGGGAACAGCGCCCCCTCTTTCCTCTTTCCCCTTCTTTAATCCATCCCAAACAGCTAAAATCAATATATGTTTGTTTTTTCTGGTTCCCACGGTCCTCCGTGGGAACCCATACCTTGTCAGCCGAGGCAAGATCGGTATGCATTCCCACGCTGGAGCGGTGGGAACGAGGAAAACGGTAATTTTTGACTTATGGATAACGATGAGAGCTTGAGCTTGGGGAACAGCGCCCCCTTCTTTCCTCTTTCCTCTTTCCTCTTTCCTCTTCCACCTTCTTTAATCCATGCCAAACAGCTAAAATTGAAATATCATTTTTTTATAGCTTCCAAGGCCGCCACCGACAAGCATGCCGCTTTCCGAAACCTTATTCATCATCCTGCTGCTGTTGATACTGGCCTTACTGCTTTCCGGCTTGTGTCGCCATTTGCCGCTCCCTTATACCATCCTGTTGGTCGTAACTGGAGTATCGATCAATTTATTGGCCACGGTCACGCCTTTCGCTCTGATTCCAAGCGGCTTTCATCTCAGCGACGAACTGGTTCTATTCATATTTCATCCGGCGCTCATCTTCTTCTCCGCACTGAGCTTGGATGCACGCACGCTTATCAAGGACTTAATTCCGATTTTAGTCATGGCCATACCGGGTATGCTGATCTCTGCGTTGTTGGTCGCGACAGGCCTCAATACTTTCTTTTATCTCGATTTTCTATTGGCCTTCTTGTTCGGCGCGATTATTTCCGCTACAGACCCTGTTGCGGTTATTGCACTGTTCAAGGAGCTGGGCGTTTCGAAACGCCTTACTGTCCTGGTCGAGGGCGAATCGTTATTCAATGACGCGACCGCGATCGTACTTTTCAACATTGTGCTTGGCGCCGTGATTCACGGGGAATCGGCGCTGATGGACGCGCCGACGATGATTTATTATTTCACTGAACACTTCCTGCTCGGTGCGCTAATAGGCACTTTGATCGGCTTGGTCATCAGCGAACTGATGGTCAGGATGTATCACGGTCAACAAAGTTTCGTCGTAGTCGCATCGATCGTCGCGGCCTACTTGAGTTTCATCGTCGCGGAACATAACTTCCATGTCTCGGGCATCATGTCGGTGCTGGCTACCGCACTTTGCATCAAAGGTGTCGCAATGCCTCGGCTTTCCGGAGAATCGACCCACCATATCGAAGCCGGTTGGGATTCCATCGCGCTGGTTTTGAATTCGTTATTATTTTTATTGATCGGCTTGACCGTCGATATCCTTGCATTTGCGATACATTGGCAACAATTGATCTGGGTACTCCTGGCGATATTCGCCGCGCGCATGATTAGCGTCTATGGTTTGATACCAATGACTACGAGCCTATTCAGCTTACCGGCAATCAACCTGAATAGCCGCCATATGATGTGGTGGGGTTGCTCAAAGGGAACCATCGCCATCGCGATGGCGCTTGCGATTCCCGATACTGTCGTCGATAAAGGTCTGCTCTTAGAACTGACGCTAGGCATGGTATTGATCAGCTTAGTAATGAGCGGCCCGACGCTCAAACCCCTAATGCGTGCACTCAAAATCGATCGCTTGAACGATGACGAATGGCTCGAATTACAAGAAGGCATGGAGCAAATAACCACATCGGTCAACGACTGCCTACACTCGTTTTCGAGGCTGCATTTGCTCGAGAGCGATATGCAAGATTCGGTGTTGCAATCGCTTAACAGAAAAATCGCACCGACGCATGCGACGCTGACGGAAGCCCAGCAACTCAGACAAATTCATTTACATGCACTCAATGTCGAAGAAAGGGAATTACAACGACTCCATGAAATCGGCTTGGTCAATTATTATACTTATTTGAATTTTAAGGATATTCTCCGCAAAGACAAAGCCAAAAGCATTGACGAGATGATTCGTTTCAATAGAAACCAGGATAACGTGAACCCGTTCTTGCGTTTTGAAATGTCGATAATCAAATTTTTAAGCGAATACGAATGGACGCTCAACTGGTTAATTCGCTATCAAAAAATTCGTTTTGCCAACTTAATACGCCACGATCTGGCCGGGGTTTTGATGGCTCACGAAGCGCTGTTGGCGCTGAAGCAAGTAGAGCCCCATTTTCATAGCGACAAGCTCAATATCATCAGAAAAATTTATCGGCAACGTTTGGAAAGAAGGCAAGGGCGGCTCAAAAAACTGGGTAAGCAATTCCACGACTTTTATTATCAATTCGAATACCGCCTATTTCAAGAAGTCGCGCTCCGTTACTCGTTGAAGCTGATTACAGAAGACTTTGAGCATGGCAAATTGTCCGAAAAGATTTATCGGCGCCTGGAAAAACGCCTGGATGAAGCTTTGAAACAATTACCGGACCTAGCGCCGGAGTTGAGCCTTGCCAAACGCGACGATTGGCTGGATAACGTACCGATTTTTAGCGGCTTGCCTCGCGACGTGCTAAAAAAACTCGCGAAAAACGCACATTACGTCAGCTTTCTTCCAAACGATACGATTTTTAACGAAAACGATCGGGGCGATTCGATCTATATCCTAGTTAACGGCGTAGTCAACGTTTTTCAAAATACCGGTCCCAATCAGCGCGTGCATATCGCCGAACTGCGCAAAGGCAGTTTCATCGGCCGGCACGCCCTTTACGAACGTGCCGTAAGAACCGCGACGGTCAGGGCAAAAACATACGTCACGCTGCTCCGGCTCACGACCCAAGACATCAAGAACTTATCCAAAGCCCTGCCGGAACTTAATCAACGCCTACAAGAAACCGATATTAACCGCTACCCGGACAACGAATAACCCAAACCGCTCTTTCTCACCTTTCACCTTTTTTAATCTTCTTAACGGGATCAATCGCAATCTGCCCCGCATTGGCGAAGAAAATTTCCGGACAACGCAAGAAGCCGGCGTTAGTAATTTAAGCACTGTACAAAAGGACAATAGACGAAAGAGTTGTTAATAACCTATATTTACGGCGCTATTTAAAAGTAGTACCAAACTCTTACCTGAGTCTTAACCTAACCCTGAGAATCGTGATTGTGAACTTATTATCAAACAAACGTTTATTAGGCACGGCTACCGTTGTTTTAGCCGGCTTTCTGCAAACAGCCTATGCGGCATCCTCTGCGCACGCTCAAATCGACTGGAATAGTTTACAAGTTCAATATTTCGACTTGTCAGGCGACACCAACACGCCCATTCTGAGCTGGTCGAACGAATCTGGCGAGGTCCACACCCATGCGCATACTGGCCCCAACGCTTACCAAAACGACTATGACGATCAATGGGCTTACGACTTCGTCACGGCATTATCGGCCAGCGCCGTCACTTCAGAAGCGCAAAGCAACAGCTTGAGGGATGCCAATACATTGTCGGCATCGGCATCGACCCAGCCCGGCAATTGGAATAATGGGTATTGGAATCACGCCCGCGCATGGAGCGAAAACACAGTCAACTTCACTTTAAACGGCTTGGGTATTGCGTTGATTTCACTGAATTGGTCGACTTCCGTTAACGGAACTCTGAGCGACTGGTCGAATCGCGCCAGCAGCGAAGTCTATATTTCGGCATCTTATTGGGACAATAATACGACCAATGGGGATGTGACAACGAACTTTGGCGCTTATACGATTGACGACGGCAACTTCTATTACGCTAACACCTTCACGTTGGCGCTTTTCAGTAACGGCATTAACCCGGTGCAAGGTAACCTAAAAACCGCCGTTTTTGCCAGCAGTATCAGCGAGGTTTCGCAAATACCGGTACCGGCGGCGTTTTGGATGATGGGTTCGGCGCTACTGGGTTTATTGGGTGTTTCACGTCGCAAAACTTGAGTGATAGATATCCATTGAGGTCAAGGATGGCCCCACGATTTTCATCTATGGCTCCACCAGTCAATTGGGTGGCGCCGCCAACTATTAACTCAAACATAGCCTAGAAAATCAGCGGAGCACTCTACATCCGGTTCACTCGCAGCTAAGCAGAAAGGCCGGCCGCTTTTCACCTTTCACCTTTATCACCTTTCTTAATCTTTTTAACGCGATCAACCGCAATCCGTCCAGCATTAGCCAATTGCTTGCGCAACATAGCCCATTTCTCCTTATCCTTGGCTGCTATCAGGCATCGTAAATACTGAGCCCGAAGGCTTTCCGGCAACTTATCGGCAATGCCCGTCCAAACCGCTTCGATGTTGTAAACGGAACGCTCCTTTAAACAAACCGGAAGACAATCCTCGAGCGGAATCGTTAATGTCTCGCTAATATATGCCAATGCTTGGCGAATCGATTGCTCCTTGGCATTTTGCGGATGACTTACATCATAAGGTGGTTGCCATTCCCGTAGCGGACGCAGCTGATCGATGTGCGAAACAATCAACAATATCGGCGGCTGCCTTCGCTCTAGGCGTTCGTCGAACCAAGTTCGCATCGCATTCAGGAACTCGGCATCGGCCTCGTGACCCGCCTGGGTTGCCGAACATACCAATACAATCAAATCGAATTCGCCGAAAGCCTGCTCGGGATTTTCCTCGAACCAGCGCTCTTGGTCCCCATAGCCCGGGCTGTCGACGATAACGACATCGCCGGTACCTTCATGCTGCAAACGGTAAACAGTCAACGCGCCGGTCAACGGCAAAACATCGGTCGGTGCCCTTAATTCGCCGAATAAGGCATTGACCAGACTCGATTTACCGGTTTTAAGCTGGCCGGCAACCAAAATTCGTAGCGGCCGTTTCTTCATCTCCACGGATCCAAGCTTGGGTTCCGATTCGGCAAAATCTATCTGCGGCGGAATCGCTTGCCCGCTATACATCGCGATCGCGTAATAACCGATTTTTTTAATCAATGTTTGCAGCAACCAGCGCTCGATCATGCCTTTCGGGTATGCCGAAGCCTTACCGGCAAAAAATTGACCCAATTCGCGCGGAATTGAAGCAATCGGACTCAATAACAATTTACCGACGCGATAGGCTATGTGTCCGCTTGCCAAACGATCCTTCCAGCGCCAAAGCTCCAGGCCGTTACCGACCGTCAATAAATGACTGAACGGCACCTTTTCGTCGAGCATTTGCCGCATGTCCCGGCACACCTGCTCGGCGATGTAGAGAATGTTTCGCAATGGCACATCGAGTTCGGCCCGCTCGTGTTTCGGCGAATAATGACGCGCCACCTCGACCGTGACGCGTTTGGCCAGTTCCAGTATGCGCAAACTGTCGGTCAACGGATACTCTTTCGGGTCGATTTGTTCGGCCATTTTATCGAGCTTGGCCCAAATCTCGGTCGCGGCCGGCGGCCAAGCATCATCGGGTTTTACGACCGGCAATGCCAATAGCCCCTGACGTTTGCGCAAACCTCGAATCATCAGCCACGCCAACGCATACACAACACAAAACCCGGCAACCGCTTCAGTCAAATAAATGCTTTGCCAAAGCCAATAAATACCTGCGGCAACGAGCGCCAACCATGGCAAAACCAACAGAAAAGCCGATATCGACAGCAACGCTTTACGCATAATCAACCTTCCCGTTTCATTGTTTCGCGCAATATTTCACGGCCGCGCGCGAATTCGGTCTTGAATACTTCGCGTAAGGATTCCGGGGTCAGCGCTTTGCCCCGTTTGGTTTGCGCGAAATAAAAACACAACGTCTGACCGAGAGCATAGGTCACCGCCGCGGTATAAAGACCCGAAACGCCTAGCGCGACGGTTTGCCCATAAACGGGAATCAATTTCAAAAGCTCGCGTCCGCCCATGCCGGCCATGACGCCAATGCCGATCGCACTGCCGATTTCGCTGAGACTTTGTTTGCTCAGCTCCAGCCCATAAACATTGGCGATACTATGAAACAATTTCGCCTGAATCGCGATCACGGTCGCAATACTCGCGGCCGGCACCGGAATGGCGGCGGCGATACCGGCCGATAACGAATAACTGATAATATGCGGATGCGCCGCACGCCTGTATACATCGCTGATCATGCCAATTTGTTGATGCTGTTCGAGCATGTCGCGCAAACCGAGCGGCAAGGCTTCTTCTAACGCTTGCCATAAAGCCTCGGCACCATAATCAACAGGCTCAAAACCGTCTTCCAGCAAGGTAAAATCTATCGGAACGAACACGGTATCGATACCGGCAAACGTGTCGCGTTGCTTTAATAACGAAGTGCGCAAAGCGGGCGGTATCGAACCGGCAATTTTGCCGTCGCTAAACGGGTAAGGGTGAATATGCGGCATCGCGGGATTCGGATAACCTTCATGCAGCGAAGTTTGTGCCACAATGATGGGCCAGCGAGGATGCGCCTGATGAATTTGATTGACTGCGCTGACAACGCTTTGCTGTTGGTGATCCATTGCCTTGACCACGACGATCAGTAAATGAGCCTGACTTGCGCTCCAATGCATATCCTCGGTAGGATCGTAACCGACCTCCGACAAGCCGCGCGTGTCGAGAAATCGAACAAACGCGGTTTCCGGATCGGGAAAATCATAAAGCATGGCAGTGCGCGTACAAGGCCGAAAGCCGTTACCGATTTCGGCAGAAGTCGAGCCGGTCAGCACTCGAATTATCGAGCTTTTGCCGCTTTGCGTCTTGCCTAGCAACCAAATCACCGGCGGCGGCAAACGCTGCCGAATCTCTTGAAGCTTTTCTTGCAGCAAGGCATCAGGAATCTGCGGATCGAAGATTTGTTCGATCCAGTTTTTCCAATTGGCAAAAGGATTAGACAATCCAGGCATCACAACCTCGTCATCGGTGGCGGTCTACCTAGATTAGTGGATTTTTTGGATAATTGGCAAACCCTAATTAACCGTAACGTTCATGAAGGCCTAGCAATCGCCCCGGCAAATGAAAGTTCCTGGTAAGGAGGGTACGGTCACTCGCCCGACAGGACGCCGTGAATACGTCCCTGTAGGCTCGACGGCGGCTGTCCTTGCCGCCGACGCCTGTCGGTCGAGCAACCGCGCCCTCTCTGGAACCTACATTGTTTTTTCACTTGGATTCAAGTTATAAGTGCAATCCAACTATTCATGCGGCTTTGTCATCGGACAAATCCGATTCCGGCTCGACCGGACGAATTTGAACTAATGAACCATCATCGGTTGAAAAATATAACAATTCGTCAGGACCTTGCCTAACAGCGCGGACTCGTTTATTTAAGGCGCTTAATAAACGTTCTTCCTTGATCACGTCATGGTTGTCGACAACCAGCCGATTTAGATGGGTCAGCACCAACGATCCGGAAAACAAGCTTCCTTGCCAATGTGGAATTTTTTTACCGCTATAAAAGCTAAGCCCGCTCGGTGCGATCGATGGCACCCAATAATGAATCGGCGATTTCATGCCTTTTTTTTCAACGCCCTCGCCGATTGTAGGCCCCCAATATTCGCGCCCATGGCTTACGACCGGCCAACCGTAATTCCGGCCCTTTTTGATAAGATTGATTTCATCGCCGCCGCGCGGGCCATGCTCTTGCGCCCATATTTCTCCGGTCCGCGGATGTATCGTCAAACCTTGGACATTACGATGACCGTAAGTCCATATTTCAGGTTTGGCGCCCGGCTCTGTTAGAAAGGGATTGTCGTCGGGAACGCTACCGTCCTGCTTCAGACGTAATATTTTTCCGTAATGAGAAGCCAAATTTTGAGCTTGATCCCTTTCGCCGCGATCGCCGACACTCAAGTATAAATTGCCGGCTCGGCTCATCACGACACGGGAACCGAAGTGATGATCGCTATTGTTCGGAGGCTCCGCGCTAAACAGAACGGTCAGATTCAGCAAGGTATCGGTATCGAGTTCCGCGCGAGCCAGTCGAATGGTCATACCCTCGCCGACATCGGCTGAATACGTCAAATAAACAAGCCGGTTCTCGGAAAACCGGGGATGCAAATAGACGTCAAGCAAGCCGCCTTGGTTGCGCGCGGCAACGCCAGGAACACCGCTCACATCGGAGGTATTCATTGTTTTGGGATCGAATATCCTTAATCGTCCTTTCCTTTCGGTAAAAATGATTTTACCGTCGGGCAAAAAATCGAAACTCCAAATGGAATCCTTGCCTTGATATATCGCAACGGCCTCCAATTCGACATCATCGGACTGAAATAAATAAGGTTCCTTGGCGATAGTATCCGAAATGGGTTTACAGGATACCAGTAAAAAACCTAATGCGATTATCCAACATTTCATCGACGACGCCTCATTATAAACTTCGACCCGCAACATTCTTGAATTTCAGACTTGCTCTCGACTGCCGGCCCTGTTCCTTAGCCTAGGATTTGATCATGAATAACTTCTCTATTTTTAATGTAGGGTAAGCTAGTACTCAGTCATTTTTACAATGTTGGGTAAAAATCGTTTAGCTCAGCGTAAATCCGCTCATCCTTCGACGGGGCTCTCCTGAGCGTAGCCGAAGGGGCTCGGAACAAACGGATTTACTTTTACCCGTCAAGACAAGATTGACTGAGTAATCGTTCGGTTGCACGACAAAACTCATGACTCCAGGAAGTTATTTATCCTGAAATCTTAAGCGTCAATTTCGCAAACCGGCTTTGCGGTCATTTTATGTTTCGAGCTAACCAAAACGGAATTCTTTAGAAAGTTCCGTCCTACCAATACGGGATAAGTCATTCTACTGCGGTCGGCCAGCGTAAACAGATTTTTTTCATAATGCTCTCCGACGCACAAGCCTATTTCGACGACATAGCGCTCTTGTCTGCCGCTAGCTTGTTTGATACCGATCTTTTCAACCAAAGGCAGCGTCATCGGGTATTGATTACCGTTACGATCATCGAATATAAAACTCACCATCGGTTGCTCGTCCGATTCAATCAACTCGATCTCTTGAGCGTTCAACGAACTTCTCGACGCACCGGTATCGAGGCGCGCCTTAATTTCAATGTCGCCTGGTATCAACGCCACTTCCTCAACATGACCGTAAACGGTATAGTTATTCATATTTGCGGCTAGAACCGATGCTTTTTGTTCGGCAATAGCTGTAGTCATGGACATCATAAAAGCAAGGGCGAAAGGGTAAATACGCATAAACGATTAAATTCTCCTCAAATGAAGTTTCATTTATTTTAAAAACTCATACTTCGATTGATAACCAAAAAGACATAATGAGTGCTTTGAAGGTAACTATTTAATCCCCCGGCAATTATCGTTCCCACGTTCTACGTTGGAAAGATAGGCGGGTGCGAATAGTTACCTTCGAAGTACATTAACTGCCCAGTAAAACTAACAAAATTCGTAAGGCATTGCAAAAAGCAACCATTATTAATACCAAAGCCACGAGTTAATTAATTAACACTGCATTATAACAAGTTGGAACTTTGCATCCACCCTTTGAAAAGAGGAGTACTGAATATTTCCCGAGATTGTGATGCTTATTTGGCCTTAAGAAAATCCTCGATACACAATAGCTCAATACCCTTGTACACGGCCTCTTGTCTATCCTGTGCCGTGTTATAGCCCCAATCGGCCAATTGCAACTTTAGCGACTGAAGTTTTGGATTAGTCATCACAGTCAACAACGCCGGCAAACGATCCTCGACAAAATAAATTTGCTGATTCGGATGGCCTTCCAAAATCTCAATTAACGTATCGGCTTTGCTTCTATTTCTTTCGAGGCCGAATATGTTTTCGCCGGATAGTTCAATCTCATTAGCGCTCAAAATTTTCTTGACGAAACGCTCCTGCTTCGTCGTCACCACATACCAAGTAGCCTGCTTATTCAGTTGCTTAAGCTTATCGGCAATGCTTGGAAACACTGGATTCACTCCGATCCAACCCGAAAAATCAGCCGCAATCCAGTTATCGCGCGTTTCACCGAATAGTTTCTTCAGAAAATCGACATCGACATTTAATTCATCGAGCAACTTCTGTTTATTCCGCTCGAATCCGGTTAAAACCGCTCGGTCGTCGTCTCCCCGATCGATCAAACGCATCGCCAAAATCGCTTCGTAGCCGGTTTCAATCGCGGGTCGAATTCGCCGGAAACGATCGATCAATTGCTCCGAAAGCCGGTCTTCGGTCATATCCGGCCAAAGCTTCCCGGCGGCCTTCCAACCAGTTATCGCGGTTTCGACGGCGCTATCGCAAATAACGCCGTCGAAATCCAAAGCATATATCATCGATTGTGTCATGACGCGTGATTAATCCTTCGTAAAAAACAAAACCACAGGGAATCCACTAAGACTCCGCTGTGGCATTATGAGTTATGAGCGGCAGCTTGCCGATAAGCAATTATCGATGACGAAACGGCCTGACTTCGAAAAATGCTGACTGACATCGAACAGAAACGGCTTCCCCTCACCTAGCGTTAGGTGAGGGGCGACGAAGGCGTCGCTCCCACAACCGCTCCCTCTCCGTTTATTGGAGCAACGCGACGACTATGCCAATCTGACTAAAAGCACCCTACACATAACTGCTCTCCCTGTTCCGTTTACCGTTTACTATTCACCGTTTACCGTTCACCAGGTTTAGGCCGCTCCTATGCCAATTTGGCTAAAACCGCAGCAACCGTCTCCCCCATCGCCGAAGGCGTCGGCGCGATCGTAACGCCCAAATCCTTCAACATCGCGACTTTTTCGGCCGCGCTTTCGCCTGCCGCCGAAATGATCGCGCCAGCATGCCCCATTCTACGTCCTTCAGGAGCGGTTAGGCCTGCGATATAAGAAACCAAGGGCTTGGTCATGTGTTCTTTCGCGAAAATACCGGCTTCGACTTCTTGCGGTCCGCCGATTTCGCCGATCATTAAGACGACTTTAGTTTCCGGGTCTCGCTCGAAATGTTCGAGAATATCGCGATGCGAACTCCCGTTAATCGGATCGCCGCCGATACCGACCGAAGTCGACACGCCGATGCCGAGCCGTTTTAATTGATCGGCCGCCTCATAACCCAATGTACCCGAACGTCCAACGATGCCGACATTACCCTGCATGTAAATATGACCCGGCATGATACCCAGCATCGAACGCCCGGGACTGATTGTACCGGCGCAGTTAGGACCGGTCAGAATCATGCGCTCGTCTTCAGGAAAACGACGCAGAAAATTTTTGACTTTCATCATGTCTTGAGTCGGAATCCCGTCGGTAATCGCGACACAATATTTGATGCCGGCATCGGCCGCTTCCATGATCGAATCCGCCGCAAATGCGGGCGGCACGAATACAATACTCGCTTCGGCGCCGACTTGATCGACCGCCTGCTTAACAGTATTAAACACCGGCAGGCCAAGATGCGATTGACCGCCTTTCCCCGGAGTAATGCCGCCGACGACTTTAGAACCGTAGTTGATCATGTCCTGGGCATGAAACGTGCCGATTTTACCGGTAAAACCTTGAACGATAATGCGTGTATTTTCGTTGATTAAAATTGCCATGTGTCTTCTCTCAGCCCTCTCTCGCCACTACTTCATTACGTGCCAGCACGGCTTTTTCGGCCGCTTCCGCCAAAGTTTCCGCGGTAATGATCGGCAAGCCGCTCTCGGCGATGATGCGGCGTCCTTCTTCGACATTGGTACCGGATAAACGTACGATCAAAGGAATCTTCATATCGATTTTCTTGACTGCATGTACGACACCTTCAGCGATCCAATCGCAGCGATTGATACCGGCAAAAATATTGACCAGCATCGCCTTGACGTTTTTATCGGCCAAGACCAAGCGAAACGCTTTCTCGGTCCGCTCCGGCGACGCACCGCCGCCGACATCGAGAAAGTTAGCGGGCTCGCCGCCGGCCAGCTTGATCATGTCCATCGTCGCCATCGCGAGACCGGCACCATTGATCATACAGCCGATATCGCCATCCAGCCCGACATAGCTCAGGCCGCGATCGGCAGCTGCCATTTCACGGGGATCTTCTTGAGTTTTATCGCGCAATTCGGCGATTCGGTGACGGCGAAACAAGGCGTTGTCGTCGAAACCCATTTTACAGTCCAAGGCCAGCAAATCTTCTTTGCCGGTCACAACTAACGGATTGATTTCGAGCATGTTCGCATCATTGTCACGTAACGCCCGGTAGCAGCCGTTAATCGTTTTAACGGCGGTATTGATCATCGACACCGGCAAACCCAATGCAAAAGCCATTGCTCGCGCTTGAAAATCCTGCAAGCCGACCGAAGGTTCGATGTAGATTTTTGTGATTGCTTCGGGATTGGTCTGCGCTAACTCCTCGATATCCATACCGCCTTGAGCCGAGCCGACCATCACGATACGCTCCGAGCTGCGGTCGACGAGTAGACAAAAGTACAACTCCTTCGCGATGTCGGTACCGGCCTCTACATAAAGCCTTCCGCAAACCTTACCGGTAGGTCCGGTTTGATGAGTCACGAGCCGTTTGCCCAACAGCTCCTCGGCGGCTTTCGCGACATCGTCATGCGACCGGCACAGTTTGATACCGCCGGCTTTACCTCGCGCGCCGGAATGAATTTGCGCCTTCACCGCCCAAATACTGCCGCCGATTTCCCGCGCACGCTGCACGGCATCTTCCGGACTGTAAGCCAGGCCGCCATCGGCGATCTTGACGCCGTATTCCGTTAAAATTTCTTTTGCCTGATACTCATGGATATCCACAGCATAACCTCTTTCTATTTAAAAAAGTAAAGAAAGGCCCGCGCCGAAAATCGGCGCGGGTCTATTCCAATTGCTAGGAACGAGCTTGAAATAACTTAGACAACTGTTGGAAGGGGGGGTTGGCGGCTCGATTGACAGGTGTCGGCGGCAAGGCAGATTTTTGCTCCTGCAAAATCTGCATTCATGCCATCCATGGCAATCAGATTCCGCCGTCAAGCCTACATGGACGTATTCACGGCGTCCTGTCAAGCGAGTCACTAAACCGCCACAAAGCCTACTACTTGTAGAAGTTATTTTGTGCATATTCCTTACTGGCCTTTTGCGGCAATTGCTTCGGCGGCCTTGACGACATTGTTGGCCATCTTTTCGGACGCGGCATCGATCAAGCGCCCGTCCAGCGCAGCGGCGCCCTTACCTTGCGCGGCGGCTTCTTTCAAGGCAGCCAAAATACGCTCGGCCTTTTCGATTTCAGCCACCGGCGGCGTAAAGACTTCGTTAGCCAATTCGATTTGAGACGGATGTATCGCCCACTTGCCTTCGCAGCCCAATGCAGCAGCGCGCCTTGCAGCGGCTTTATAACCGTCCTTATCGTTGATATCTCCGAACGGACCGTCGATCGGACGGAGACCGAAGGCGCGGCACGCGACCGTCATGCGACTGATCGCGGCATGCCATTGATCGCCCGGATAATCGGGATTCAATCCACCGATATTAGTCGTTCTTGCCCGGTTGCTGGCCGCATAATCGGCGACACCGAAATGCAACGCTTCCAAACGCCCCGATGCGCCGTTGCGGGCGATATCTTCAACGTTCGCCATGCCCAATGCCGTTTCAATCAAGGCTTCGATGCCGATGCGGTTTTTCAAGCCTTGTTGCATTTCGAGTTGATTGACCATCGCCTCGACCATGTAAACATCGGCATAAACGCCGACTTTCGGGATCAGAATCGTGTCTAGTTTATGACCGGCTTGCTCAACCAGATCGACGACATCGCGGACCATGTATTGCGTATCCAAGCCGTTGATGCGCACCGAAATTGTGATGCCGTGCCCTTTCCAATCCAAATCGTTGATCGCTTCAATGACATTTTTGCGGGCTTGCAGTTTATCGTCAGGCGCCACGGCGTCCTCGAGATCCAAAAATATGAAATCCGCACCGCTTTTCAACGCTTTTTCGAACATACCGGGATTCGACCCCGGAACAGCAAGCTCGCAGCGCTGAACGCGTTGCACGGACGCTTCATACAAGGTGTGGCTCATTGTATCTTCCTATTTCAATATGTTAATTTTTTGCTGGGCGAAGTCACCCTCGATTCGGTTAAATTTGACCCGAACCGGGCGCAAAATAAATCGGACATTGTACTTTTGGCAACGATATTGTCAATTTTAACTTTCTCAACTCGCCGCTGCTGCCCGCAACATCCAGCAACCGACGCTTGCCGATTAACTGCAAATATGGCAATATTGAGCCCTTTAGCGTTCGTTTTTAGGGCAACGAATCGATATCGAAATACTCATCCATCGTTCTTTAATTAATACAGTGTAATTATTCACATCCCCCTATCATTCCCACGCTCCAGCGTGGGAATGAAGACCGAGACGCTCTAGCGTCTCGTACCGCTGGAGCGGTGCTTAAGGCTTCCCACGCAGAGCGTGGGAACGATAATTGCCGGGGATTGAATAGTTACAATGCAGTTGCCGTAGCGAAAATGGGCAAATTTGCAATATCTCGAATGCAATACCGGCAATTCCCGGAACAACGCCCCACCCGAAACGAATCAACCCGCTTTTTTCACCATTCAATTCAAAGAGGCAATAAACCATGGCAGGCCGTAATCATTTATATGTTCCAGGTCCAACAAATATTCCCGACGAAGTTCTCAGTGCTATGCATGTCCCCAGCGAAGATCATCGTTCACCGATCTTCCCTGAGCTTTTCAAACCCTTGCTCGAAGACCTGAAAAAAGTCTTCAAAACCGAAACCGGACATAGCTTCATTTTTCCGGCAACCGGAACTGCCGGTTGGGAAATCGCCCTGACCAACACCTTGAGCCCAGGCGATAAAGTCTTGATTTACCGCTTCGGTCAATTCAGCCATCTCTGGGCCGCAATGGCCAAACGCCTGGACTTCGAAGTCATTGTCATCGAAAGACCTTGGGGCGAAGGCATTCCGCTTGACGATCTCGAGGCGCGCCTAAAAAAAGACAGCCAACATGAAATCAAAGCCATTCTAGCCACGCACAACGAAACTGCAACCGGCGTCACCAGTGACATCGGTGGCGTTCGTAAAGCAATGGACGCAGCCGGACACCCTGCATTGTTGTTCGTAGACGGCGTCAGCTCGATCGCCAGTATCGATTTCCGCATGGACGAATGGGGCGTCGACGGCGCGATCAGCGGCTCGCAAAAAGGCTTCATGCTACCGGCCGGCGCCGCCCTGGTCGCATTCAGTCAAAAAGCGATAGCCGCGTGCGATACTGCACAAAGCAGACGCGCCTTTCTCGACCTGAAAGACCAACTAGCCAGCAACAAAGACGGTTACACGCCTTACACGCCATCGATCCCGATGCTGTACGGACTGCGCAAAGCCCTGGACCTGCTGCTCGAAGAAGGTCTCGAAAACGTTTATGCGCGCCATTACCGCCTGGCTGAAGGCACACGAAAAGCGATTGCCGCATGGGGTCTTGAACTGTGCGCCAAACCCGGCTTCGAATCGAATACCGTTTCGGCGGTCGTCGTTCCGGCAGGCAAAGATGCGCGCGATGTCATAAATACTGCCTTCAGCAAATATAATATTTCTCTGGGTGCGGGCTTGAACGAAGTGGCGGGCAAGGTGTTCCGCATCGGCCATGTCGGCGACATGAACGATGTATCGATGCTCGGCGCCATCGCCGGGGTCGAAATGGCCTTGCTCGATAACGGCTTCGATATCAAAGCCGGTAGCGGCGTTGCGGCAGCGATCGAATACTATCGCACCACTGCATAATCAGAATACGCTAATCCAGCCTAACCAAAAGGCATTCCGATTAACGTCGGGATGCCTTTTTTGCGTTTAGAAGAATTGCCGATACCGAGCATCGGTTTTTCATCAACAAACCGATTTATGCTTAAGTTCACAGACATTTTGCAAGAAATAGACTAGTTTTAGTACCAACATTTCATGAGGCAAGCATTTTAGACGTAATTATTCACATCCCCTATCATTCCCACGCCCCAGCGTGGGAATGAAGACCGAAACGCTCTAGCTTCTCGTACCGCTGGAGCGGTACTCAGGCATTCCCACGCAGAGCGTGGGAACGATAATTGCGGGGGACTGAAGTTACTTTTAGACATTGCCGGTTATTGGCGAACAATTAATGAAACACACTGGATTTACTCTAATCGAACTCATGATGACCATTGCGATCGGAGCGATTATATTGACGCTGGGGATTCCGAGTTTCATGGAAACGATTCGAAGTAACCGGTTGACAACCATTGCTAACGAATTCGTTACATCCCTCAATTTAGCAAGAAGCGAAGCAATTAAACGCGGTCAACCGATCGTTGTAAGAAAAACCGGTGCCAATTGGGAAAATGGCTGGCATGTTTTTGTCGATATCGACAGATCAACAATAGCAAAGACCAATACATTTGATTCCGGCACTGATATTGAACTTAGAGTTTACCAAGCATTGCCGGCAAACTACATTTTAAGAGGCAATAATAACTTTACTAACTTTATTCGTTTCGATCCTTCCGGTACCAGCAACAACATTGGCAGTTTTGCCCTATGCGATAATAGAGACGGCAGTAATCTACCGAAACCCAACACCTCAAGGCTGATCATTGTGAATCGTGTCGGTCGAGTTCGAATGGGTATTGACAGCAACAATAACAGTATTCCCGAAAAAGAAGATAATACCGACTTAACTTCTTGTACTTCGCCATGACCATGAAGAAACTAAAGGGTTTTACCCTAATCGAAGTCCTTATCGCCATGATCGTTTTAGCGATCGGATTATTGGGACTTGCAGGCATACAGGCAATCGGTCTTCGGAACAACCAAAGCGCCTATCATCGCAGTCAAGCGACACAATTGGCATACGACATGGCGGATCGCATGCGGGTTAACCGGGTAGCGTTGACCAACGGCAATTACGACAACGGAGCGACCTCTGCGAACGATTGCGAGGCAAACTCCTGTACGCCGGCCCAAATGGCAGGCTATGACATCGCACAATGGAATGCCGCGCTAGCCGATCAGTTGCCCGGGGGAGTCGGCGTGGCCTGTATCGATAGCAGCTCAGAAGATGGAACATCGGCAGCCCCGGCTTGCGACGGCAACGGCACGACCTATGCTGTCAAGATTTGGTGGGACGACAACAGGTCAGGTGCATCGGATCAACGCTTCGTAACGACATTACGACCCTAAATCAAGGCTTCCCTGCATACCATGCAATTTGAAGCGCGAAGCCCGTATAAAGCGTAGCGGAATACGGGATCTTCCGCGCCCCTTCCCGGATTTCGCTTCACTTCATCCGGGCTACACCGGCATAACAATCGTGGTGCGTAACTTGAACTGAGCTTCGATAAATGTCGTGAATATGCACGATGAAACTGGTTTATACATTTATAGTCAAGTACTTACGACCTCTAAAAGATAGAGATCCGTTAAATCATTCGATACGGAAACCGAGCTAATGTTATGAATAAAACGAATTTACTTCGGCCTGCGGGCATCCGGAAAAAAACCGGTGTAGCTGTATCCGACACAAAAACCCTTAATAACCTTGGTTATCCGGTTTCTGCGAAATATTGCCGCAATTCGAGTCAAAAAGCATCGCAAACCGGCATGACGCTGGTCGAAATCATGATTTCGCTGTTGATCGGCGCATTTTTACTTGGCGGGGTCCTACAGATTTTCGTTAATACCAAACAAACCTATCGTATGCAGGAAGGGCTTTCCAGGCTTCAAGAGAACGGGCGGTATGCTTTGGAACTGATCGGACACGACACTCGGATGAGCGGATACACTGGCTGCGGCTCACTTTCGTCCATTACTCCCAATATTAACGCCCAACCGCCTATTACAATATTTTCGAGTGCGACAGCGGTAAACGGCCATAACGCTGGAGCTAGCACTTGGTCACCAACATTATCTGCAACAATGGTCGCTTTAGCACCAACCTCTGGAACGGATATTTTGACCCTGGAATACGGGCAATCTTGTGATGCGCAATTAACAGGAAATATGACTGCTGAAAACGCAAATATACAGGTTACGGCACCCAACAATTGCGGAATTTCAGCTTCTTCTTGCGGTGGCGCTTCTGGCGAATGTACTACGGGAAGCGTATTAATGATTTCAGATTGCACTGGTACAGATATTTTCAGAGCAACGTCAGCGTCTTCAGGCGGCACTATTCAAACAGTAGCGCATTCCAATGCAGTCAATACCAGCAACTTTTTGAGTAAAGCCTATCAGGATGATGCGGAGCTGATGTTATTTAACTCTCATACTTACTTTGTTAGGCCTGGAGCCAGCGGCCAACCCGCACTATGGCGGCTCGATAACACACGAATAGCCAGTGCTACTAATCCGTTGGAGTATGTTGAAGGAATTGAAAACATACAGGTACTTTACGGCGAAGACACGAATCAAGATAGAGCGGCCAACCAATATGTCACGGCCAATAATGTCGGTAATTGGGCCAATATCGTCAGCGTTAGGATCAGTTTATTGGCCCGATCCATCGATGATAACCTAACCGCGCAACCGGTAGACTACACGTATAACGGCGCAACCGTGACACCTGCGGACCGGCGCTTGAGGCGGGTTTTTAACAGCACGATAGCGGTGCGTAACCGCTTGCCTTGAGGGATGAAGCCATGAGCACGATAATTCACTCGACCGACAAACGCTTGCTGTCGAAACGGCAAACGCGGCTGCAATCGAATAAAACCGTCCGGCCCGAGTTAGTTAGTCATAAATGGAGTCATCCAAGTCGGTTATGCGTCATGCAGGACACGAATCGGCCGGGCAAGCAATCCGGGGCAGTGCTCGCAATCAGCTTAATCATGCTCTTGTTGCTGACGATCGTCGGCGTGACCGCGATGCAAACTACCGGCCTCGAGGAAAAAATGGCCGGCAACATGCGCGATAGAAATATAGCTTTTCAAGCGGCGGAATCGGCACTGAGAGCGGGCGAAAACATTTTGACCCAGGCGACACTGCCGGATTTCACGCAAGCCGGAACCGACGGTTTATATGCCATCAACGGCAATCCGCCCGGAACTTACGATAGCTGGACAAACAATACCGCAACTTATGCCGCCGCTTCGGATCAAGCCGCAGAAGACCCACGTTACGTTATCCAACGCATGGCCAATGTCGCCAGCGGCGATAGCCTCGATGCCGGCTCTTTCGGGCAAAGCGAAATGTACCGCGTCACCGCGCGCGGTGTCGGCGGAACAGAAACGGCGGTCGTGGTAGTTCAGTCGACTTACAAGCGTTGAAGGCTTGGATTGGGTAAGTGGTAAGCGGCAAACAGTTAGCAGAAAACCGGTATAAGGGAACGTGGATTTACATATTATAGGCCTTGGGTCTATTGATATTCTGTAGGGTACGCATCGCGTACCTTTTTAGGATAGATAACTCGCAACCCTTTGAAAATGGTACGCGATGCGTACCCTATGAAATTTTTATTTAGACAGGTCTTGTCTTAACAAGGCAGGGAAAAGCATCATGAACGTTACGATTGGCATTTATAAAAGATCGTTATTATGTTGGACATTGGGACTATTATTCGGCTTACTTTTATCGATGCCGATCCGAGCGGATTTAGACCTTGCGCAAACGCCGTTGTTTCTGATGTCCAGCGTCGATCCGAATATCATGTTTGTCTTGGACGACTCGGGATCGATGCAATGGGAGCATATGCCGGATCAAACGATGTTTTTTACCGTTTACACCTTTCCTAGGCCGGCTAATCTTTACGGCGCTGCGGTTTACGCAAATCAAGTCCCGGATTTTAATGATAACAATATTCATAACACTTTCAGCCGATCGGCAGAAAATAATACGGTATTTTACAATCCGTTAATCAATTATGTTCCTTGGGTTGATGAAAACAATGCTTCTTGGCCGTTGGCGAACCCGGCAGCAGCATGGTACAACCCGGCCGATACGACACGCGGGAGCCTGGACTTAACCGCTCAGCAAACCTTATCGGCCAACTGGTTTAGAAACATTACAAACAATAATCAATGGGATGCTTGGTTTACTTGTGGGCCGCCGTGCAACCAAACATTTTGGCCGATTACGTTTTATCGTTATAAAGGTACCGGTAATCGTGCGGCAGTAACCAGTTACATTAAATATCAAATTCGAGGAACAAATGGTTTTCAACAGGATTTGGACGGCGGCGCCGAAACTGCGGTTGCCAGCTTTGTTTGGACAGATGGAAGTAATACGATCATACGAACCGTATTGGAAGAACGTCAAAATTTTGCCAATTGGTTTACCTATTACCGTTCTCGTATTTTGGCAGCGCGTGCAGGTATCGGCAGGGCTTTCGCGCAACAAGGCGAAAATATGCGCGTTGGTTTTGGCGCCATTAATAAGGAATCTACTTCAATAGACGGGGTGGACACCGATACTCTTATTAACGGAGTCAGGGCTTTTACCGGCACTGCTCGTCAAAGTTTTTTCACCAATTTGTACAACCATCCCATTCCTACTTCCGGCACGCCGCTCAGAAGAGCTTTGGACTCGGCCGGGCAATATTTTTCGCGTAACGATACTCAAGGTCCCTGGAGCAGTACCCCGGGCTTGGCAACGGTGGGGGAATCGTCCGGTAGCCACCTCGAATGCCGCCATAGCTATTCGATATTAATGACCGATGGTTTTTGGAATGGCGCTCAGGCAAGTACAGCCGATGCTCGGAACAATAACGACGGCACCGATGGCCCGACCATCTCCCACCCAGACGGTAATGCCTTGGATTTTACCTATTCGGCCGTTTCGCCCTTTACCGATACGCACAGCAACACCTTGGCCGATGTGGCGATGCATTACTGGAAGAGAGATTTACGGACAGATATTGCCAACTCGGTACCTGTTTCAACAATCAATCCGGCATTTTGGCAGCACATGGTAACTTTTGGCGTAGGGCTTGGCGTGGAAGGCACCATTAGCGCCAGCGATGCTTTCGATGCCATTGATAGCGGCACCGAAATCAATTGGCCGGCGCCTTCAACGACGGGTACTACTGAAAATATCGACGATTTGCTTCATGTCGGCGTCAACAGTCGCGGCGGTTTTTTCAGCGCCGGCGACCCGGATACATTTGCTACGGAGCTTAGTGACGTTTTAAGCAGCATCGTTGCCCGCACCGAAGGTTCATCGGCCTCGGTTGCAACTAACTCGACCCGCCTGGACACCAACACCGTCGTCTATCAAGCCAAATTCGATAGCCGCGATTGGAGTGGCCAGTTTTTGGCATTCAAGATCAATCCGAACGGTAGCGTAAATTCGACTCCCGAGTGGGATGCCGGGCAACAAGTGACCGCTCAAGGCTCGGTCGGACGATCGATATTTAGTTACAATCCGAGTATTCCAGGAGGGGTTGGTTTTTTTCATGTTAACTTGAACGCAACCCAGCAGGCCCAATTAAGTGAGCTACAAGTCAATTACCTGCGCGGAGATCAAAGCCAGGAATTACAAAACGGCGGCACGTTTCGAAACCGTATCGGAACGAACCGCTTGTTGGGTGATTTAATCAATTCCGATCCTTGGTTCATCGGCGATATCAATTTCGGTTACAGCTTATTATCCGGTACCGAAGGGGAGACTTATCTGACTTATCGTAACAGCGCCGCGTACAAGGCCAGAACGCCGCTAGTTGCAATCGGCGGCAACGCCGGTATGCTGCATGTCTTCAACGCCAATGTCATAGGTACCAATGCCGGCAATGAGGTCTTCGCCTATGTACCGCATACGTTGTTTTCGGACAACAAGTTGGCTTCATTAACCGACCCGAACTACAACCACCAATATTTTGTCGACGGTTCGCCGATCGCCGGCGATGCCTATTTCGATGCCGACAATAACGGTTCCAAGGAATGGCGCAATGTGTTGGTCGGTACCTTAGGTGCGGGCGGCAAAGGAGTTTTTGCTTTGGACACGACTTTTTTGAGTCCATCGGATAGTACTTATGAGACTGCTGAAGCCAATTTTTCGGCGAATCGCGTCCTCTGGGAAATTAACGCCACCACGACCGGTTTTGCCGATCTCGGCTTTACCTTAGGACAAGCCTCGATCGTCAGAATGGCCAACGACCAATTCGCGGCCGTTTTCGGCAACGGCTATAACAGCGCGAACCATAGAGCCGTTTTGTATATCGTCGATATCAAAACCGGAGCCTTGATCAAATCGTTTGACACCGGTGTCGGCAGTGCCGCCAATCCGAACGGCTTATCGACACCGATCGCGATCGATGTGAACGGCGATCGTATCGTCGATGCCATTTATGCGGGCGATTTGCATGGCAATTTATGGAAATTCGATGTCAGTAACAGCAGTCCGAATAATTGGGATTATGGATTCAAGCAAGGAAACACCCCCAAGCCTCTTTTTGTTGCGAAAGATGCCGGCGGCTCTGTGCAACCGATCACCGCGAAACCGCAAGCCGGGTTGCATCCGAACGGTGGAACTATGATTTATTTCGGTACCGGTAAATATTTTGAAACAGGTGACAATTCGGTTGTGAACCCACAAATGCAGACGTTTTATGGAATAAGGGACTCTTGTGTCAAGGCGGCGGGTGCTACCGGTAATTGCAATGATAATCCGGTCTCTGGACGAGCCGATCTGCAGCAACAAGAAATCATCGTCGAAGGCGTTTTCGGTGATTTCGATGTCCGAGTGACCACGAAAAATGTCACCGATCTGACAAACTATCTAAGCACTAAACAAGGGTGGTATATGGATTTGGCCTTTCCCCTGAATACCCCGGCAGGCGAACGTGTCGTCAGTCAAGCCTTGTTGCGAGCCGGACGCATTATTTTCGTTACGTTGATTCCCGATGAATCGCCGTGCGGGTCTGGCGGCGATAGTTGGTTGATGGAATTAGAGGCATTAACCGGTAACCGCCTGGATACGACGCCGTTCGATATCAGCGGCGACGGCTATATCAACTTGGAAGACATGGTGACTTTGTTGGATACCAATGAGGATGGAGAAATCGATGAAAATGACGAGGCATTATCCGCCTCAGGGAAAAAATCAAAAGTCGGTATCATCAAATCGCCCGGCGTAGTCGGTGCCGGCGAAGTCGAGTATAAATACACCAGTGGCTCGACCGGTGAGTTGGAAACGACACTGGAGTCGGTCGAAGGCGGTTCAGGAAGGCAATCTTGGCGGCAACTGCGTTAATCTCATTCGGGACGGGCGTTCGCGCATCGTCCCTGGATTGGCTTAAGAGCCGGCTAAATTGTAATGCTTCTTTAAAATTCAGCCGAAAACGTACGAATACAAACCTTTATTTTTTTGGTACTTGGAAATGAAATTAACAACTCATACATTGGCAATCGTTTTTATTTTTCTTTCATCGTGGACGACGGCGGTCAACGCCGAAGACGTTTCAAAACAATTCTCCGGAACGGTCATGGCTTTTGAAAGGGGCAAGAGCATGCTCAATATCGACGGAAAGACTTATCAAATCGATAATGAAGTCGTCTGGCATGAAAAAACTACAGACAACAGCGCGAACGATATGTTGATTCGGCCGCTCATAGGCCGTTCCGGTTTTGAGAGTTTAATCGGTCAACGTATCAAGTTCTTAGTCGACGCCAATACGACCAATCCGCCGAGAATCGCGGAAATTTGGCGGGCCCAATGATCTATAACCAATGAGGAGAGTCATTGAATATTATGAAAACCACAAAAGGTTTTACGCTAATCGAATTAATGATCACTGTTGCCGTGATCGGTATTTTGGCCGCAATTGCTTACCCAAGTTATCAAGACAGTGTGAGAAAATCCCGACGGGCCGATGCGAAAGCGTCTTTGTTGGGCTTGGCTAATGCCATGGAGCGGCATTTTACCGAGACGAATAGTTATTGTGACGCCGGCGGAGCAGGCGGCGCCAACACTTGTGGCGAAGCCACCAATGATACCGGCACATCCGGAATTTATAGCATTCCCGCTCAGACCGCGAATTTTTATAACATAACCATTAATGCTGCCACGGCGGCAACTTTCACACTGCATGCAGCGCCAACCGGCACCCATACCGATCCACTTTGCGGAACCTTATCGCTTACGCATACGGGAGTAAGGGGCGAAACGGGAACCGGTACGGTGGCGGAATGCTGGTAACAAAGGCGTTTTTTCCGGTTCCCACGGTCCTCCGCTCGTCGTTCCGCTGTTTCCCAAGCTCCTGCTTGGGAAACCCGTACGCGAAGCTCAAGCTTCGCGAAGCAAAAAACAGTTCCCATGATGGGTTTCTGCTTCGCTGCTAACTATCCTACTGCGAAATTCATCCCGCATGGTCAATTTTGCGTAGGATGAGTAGAGGCGGAAGCCAAAATCCATCGTTTCTCACCATGTTGCAGATTCTTCCGCCGGACGGGTTTAATTAATCCGTCCGACATGTTTTCTTGCCGTTTGCGGGGTTCGCTTGATGTTTTTTACCCAAATAGGCGTAAAATAACCATTCCAAGAATCACTTGAATTTTAGCGTTATGACCGAATCCGCTCCGGACGAATACGATAGTCCTTGGAAAGAAGCCGTCGAGCGCTACTTTCCGGAATTCATGGCGTTTTATTTTGCGGATGCCGCGAATCTAATCGATTGGAATCAGGCCTATACGTTTTTAGATCAAGAATTACGCGCGGTCGTTCGTGATGCGACATTAGGGAAACGCTTCGTCGATAAATTGGTCCAAGTGACGTTGCTCGATGGCGATGAGCAATGGGTCTACATACATGTCGAAGTGCAGGGTACTAAGCAAATGCAATTTGCCAAGCGGATGTTTACCTATAATTACCGGATTTTCGACCGTTATGATCGTCCCGTAGCAAGTTTGGCAGTGTTGGCGGACGAAAACCCCGGTTGGAAGCCCGATCGTTTCGGCTATAGTGTGCTAGGTAGCGAAACTACGATTCGGTTTCCCGTCGCCAAAATTACCGATTATCATGATCGTTTGGAAGCTTTGTTGACCGACCATAATCCGTTTGCCATCGTGACGGCGGCCCAAATTCTAACCCAACAAACGCGCGGAGATGATAGTTTCCGCTTTCAGGCCAAATGGCGTTTGATACGCTTGCTTTATGAGCGGGGTTGGGACAAGCAGCGTGTCATTGATCTATTTCAGGTAATCGACTGGATGATGAGACTGTCGAAAGAGCTGGAACGGCAATTGTGGCAAAATATTCATGAACTCGAGGAGCATGGCAAAATGCAATATATATCAAGTGTGGAACGTATTGGCTTGGAAAAAGGCTTGGAAAAAGGCTTGGAAAAAGGCTTGGAAAAAGGCTTGGAAAAGGGCATAGAAAAAGGAAAGTTGGAGGCGGAGCAAAATACGCTCCGGCGCCAGATTTCCCGCCGGTTCAAAACCTTACCCGCTTGGGCGGATGATCGAATTGCACAGGCAAGTCGAAGTGAATTAGAGCAATGGCTGGATAATATTATCGATGCACCTACGATAGAAGCGGTGTTCGAGCCCGATAATTTGACACATTGATAGCTGTATTTCGTTGCGCTTGGCGATAGATTTTCGATTGCGCGATTGAATCTACCCACCTACACAGGGTCGGTGTAACGGGGTTGCGCCCGTTACCTCTCCCACACCACCGGACATGAGGTTTTCCGCATTCGGCGGTTGAACCCAGTGACCTCAGGTGGTCACAAAATCCGATGGAAGCCATAATCCCCAGCGTCGTTTCAACCTGGCATTATTGAGTACCGTATGCAGCGTCGAACTTCTTGCCATCCGCCAGTCGCCTACCGAGACACTGGTTTGGCGCGGATGGTACGGTTTAGCTTTTAGCCTAAAAAGAGCAGTTGGTAAGTGTTGTAGACCGTTCGTGCTGAGCCAAGTCGAAGCATGAAGAGTCTACAACACTTACACAGGGTTGGTGAAGCCTCAAACTACCGTTCACCCTTCGACAGGGCTCAGGGCGAACGCTAGTTTGAAGCTTTCAACTGCTCTTTTTAGGTTTTAGGCGTTTTAGGGCGTTCATGCTGCCTCGATGCCAACGTTGCCAGAAGCATTTACGCATGAGGGCACGTTAAACTCATGTGGTGCTACTATGGTACGCGTAGCGTACCCCTACAGCCTTTATCAATATCGTTCCGATGGTTGAAATGCCTTGCTTAGCAGGCAATAGAAATGCTTAAACTATTAACGCGAACATAGCCATTTGAAAGGCTCTATGCGGCTAGCAGTAATTGCTTGAATTCGTCGGCCGTGCCCGGCGGACTAAAATAGTACCCTTGATAATTCGGACATCCCAACGATTTGAGCAATTCGAGTTGATCCAGAGTTTCAACCCCTTCGGCCACAACTTCCAATCCCATATGCCTCGCCATCGCAATAATCGTATCGACGATTGACGCATCATCCTTTTCGGTACACATATCCTGAATGAAAGTTCGGTCGATTTTCAGAACATTCACCGGCAAACGTTTGATATAGCGCAACGACGAATATCCGGTACCGAAATCGTCGATCGAGAAACGAATACCTAAACCATGAAGATCTCGCATAATTTCTATGGCCTTATCCAAATCGTAAATTACGATATTTTCGGTAATTTCCATTTCCAGGCAATGCGCCGGTACCCCGGTTTTTTTCACGACTCGTTCTATACCGGCGGTAAAATCGGTATCTCTGAATTGGCGCGGACTAATATTGATGCAAAGATGATAATTGTCTTTCCAAATACCTTCAGCGACCCATTGAGCCAATTGGTAACAGGCGGTTTCGAATACCCATTGACCGACAATCGAAATCAACGCACTGCTTTCCAATACCGAAATGAATTCATCGGGGGCAATAATACCCAGTTCGGGATGATTCCAACGAATCAGCACTTCAGCACCGCTGACCTGTCCGTTGTCGATATTGACTTGCGCTTGATAATAAAGCCGAAACTGGCGCTCCTCGATCGCTTTGCGCAATGCCACTTCCAGCTTTAATTGCCGACTCACCGCATCACTCATACCCTGCTTGTAAAAAGCGATGCCGTTGCGACCTTGCGCTTTAGCATGATACATCGCAGTATCGGCATGTTGAATCAATTCGTGCGAACCGCCTTCGAGTAACGGAAATAATGCAATACCGATGCTCGCAGTCACTTGAATTCTGTGGCTTTCGGCATGAATAATCTTAGCGATGTCCTGGCGGGATTTTTCGGCGATTTCTCCCGCTTTTTCAGCCGCCTTTGCTTTGTCGATAGGTAATCCGCTCAAAATAATAATGAACTCATCTCCGCCCAATCTTGCCACGACATCATCGCGGCGGACATTGGCTTTTAATGCCAATGCAATCTGCATCAATACTGAATCGCCGGCAAGATGGCCCAGGGTATCGTTGATTTTTTTAAAATGATCCAGATCGATAAACAAAACCGCGCCTGTTTCATTATGCCGCAACGCCCTTGCAATTTCTCGCTCGAGTTCATTATGTAATTGTGTTCGATTGATTAAGCCGGTCAATGAATCATGATAGGCCAAAAACTCGATTTTTTCCTGAACTCTTTTATATTCGCTGATATCGCGAATGATCGTGGAAAAAAAAGCAACGCCGCCAAATTCCCCAAAATGCGAAAGTAAAACCTGGGATACCGGTATCGCATCCTTACTTCGCGTCAACAACTCGGTTTCACCGCACCATTGCCCCTTGCGAATTGCATTCGGAATCGCTTCGGAACGAATGATTTTCGCGCATTCAATCGGGTAAAAGTCGGTCAAGCGTAACTCGGATAAATTTTGATCTTGACTAAACCCCAATAGCTTTCTACCGGCGCAATTCATATATTGAGCGAAACAGTCTGCATCGAAAATAGCCACCATATCGGGTGTCGCTTCCAATATTGACATCAGACGCTGCTGCATATCGGTCGCTTGTTTTTTCTCAAGAAAATGCAACCAATCGCGCATGACCCGTCTAATCACATGGGTTATATCCGCTAAGGCACTTTCGGTTTTGACCAAGTAATCCCAAGCACCGGCGTTCATCGAATGCATCGCCGGCGTAGCATCGTCCGGCCCGGTCAAAATCACAACAGGACAATCCAAATGATCGACATGACCGGAAAGTAAATCGGTTGCCAAACCATCAGGCAGAAAAAAATCGATCAACATAAGGTCGGGATGTTTATCATTAAGGCACTCGCGCGCTTTTTGCAAATTTTCAGCAATCGTCAAACGGTAACCCGTCTCATTTTCCAACGTATTCTTAATGAGCTCGACATAAACACGATTATCCTCGACCAATAAGATATTGAGTTCCTGTTTATCCATAACCTGTTACCTGTTTTTGTAATACTTGTCGATGGGTAATGAGAATACTAACTTTCCGGTATTTGACATTACGATCAGGTGCCTGAGCACATCATTGTTTGAACTTCCTTGCTTTGTTCTTGCACCGCCTCGACAGTCTCGAGCAACTTTTTCATGCTCAAGCCGGTCAATTCGAGAGCCTGCGGGTCGAAACCTAGATCTTCGATTTCAGCTTTACTCGAATCAACCGACAAGGCCCCATGGCGGTTCGATAAAATATTCGCGATATGCACCATGCCGGCTTCAATCGCAAATGCTTCCGCTTGATTGGGTTGATGATGAAAAGCAACGCTTCGGCACAGAATTTCGGGTAATTTCCAAGCTCTAGCTAAGGCACCGCCGACTTGGGCATGACTAAACGACAATAAACGCTGCTCCGCCTCTTCGATACGGCAACCGGTCATTTTCGACTCATCTAACACCGCGCGAGCCAATTCAGGCAATTGATAGTACAAAACGATTTTTCCGACATCATGCAATAAACCGGAGGTAAATAGCGTTTCACAATCAGAATGATGACACTGTTTTGCAATGGCTCGAGCCATTAAGCCGCATTCGACACTATGCCTCCAAAACTCCTGAAAATCGATCAACGGATTGGCTAAACGCTTGAGTACCGTCGTGGCAGAGGTCGCCAGTATCAGATTGCTCAAATCGTCCTCGCCGATAATCGATATCGCTTGATCGACTCTGTCGATCTTTCGAGGCAATGCATAATAGGACGAATTAACGATGCGCAATATTCTCATCGTCAAAGCAGGGTCCTGAGAAACCAAATGCTCGATGTCCTGTCGACTATGGTCCGGATCGGCCATTACCAGGTTTATCTTTCGGCATATTTCGGGCAACGTGACTAAATTGATCACGCCGCTGACTAATTTTTCAGGTGTATATTTCTTAGCCACTCAATTCATCCCGCTATCTCATTACCGTAAAATCTTCTACTAAAAATAGACCTTTATAGCACTTACTGAAAATAATTTCCGACAGTTTACTTGTAGCCCCAGTAATTCCCAGTTTGAGGGATTTCGCCATATTCAAGGTATGCGGGGTATGCCTGTCGAGGAACGCCGTAAACCCAGAACCTAACGCTCAAGAAGACCCCGCCATCGCCCCAACAAATGAAAGTTTGGCTAGGGAGGGTGCCATCTCTCGCCCGACAGGACGCCGAATTTTGATCTACGATGGGTATATCTAAATTTAGTGTCGCAAACGGCACCATTCCCGGAAAACCGAATTTTGTTATACACGCAAGGCGGCGTTAAACTATGGTCTCCTACTCTACCGTATCTTTACCGACAGTGACCACAATGCACAAAACCGCACTATACGGGCTACACATCGAATTAGGCGCCAAAATGGTTCCGTTCGCTGATTACCAAATGCCTTTGCAGTATAGCAAAGGGATCATTCACGAACATCTCCATTGCCGGAATAAGGCTTCGCTATTCGATATCTCGCACATGGGTCAATGTTTGCTTAAGGGGCCTAGCGCCGCCATCGGCCTGGAAAAACTGACGCCGGCCATCATCTCCCGCCTCGGTTCCGGCCGGCAGCAATATACCGTGTTAACAAACTCGGACGGCGGAATTATCGACGACATCGTCGTAACTCGGCTCGGCCAGGAATTGACGATTGTCGTCAATTCCGCCTGTAAAGAAAAAGATTTTAAGCATTTGCGCAAACAACTGACGAACGACTGTCAATTACAGGAACTTACCGAACATGCCCTATTAGCACTTCAAGGGCCTTCGGCCTCGCACGTTTTACAAGAGATTGCACCGGAAGCCTGCCTCTTACAATTCATGCATGCCTGTCGTACCGAAATAGACGACATACCTTGTATGATCAGTCGTAGCGGCTATACCGGCGAAGACGGCTTCGAAATCTCGCTGCCGAACCGGTTCGCGGAAAAGATGGCTCGAATTCTGTTGAATTTCCCTGAAGTCGAACCGGCAGGCTTAGGCGCCAGGGACACGCTGAGACTAGAAGCTGGGCTCAGTCTTTACGGGCATGAACTCGATGAAAAAACCACACCGATCGAAGCCGGACTGTCCTGGTTGATCAAAAATACTCATCAGAGCTATCCGGGAGCCGGCACGCTGCTCAACCAAATGCAAAACGGCACCGAAATACAACGCGCCGGCTTACTCGTCGAAGCCAAAATGCCGGTTCGTGAAAATGCGCCGGTCTTCGACAACGAAGATCAATTAATAGGCCGCGTAACTAGCGGCAGTTTTTCTCCCAGTTTGGGCAGACCGATCGCACTAGCCTTGATTGACAGTGAAGCGGCCGTCATCGGTGCAACACTGTTTACACGAATCCGTAATAATCTAATCAAACTCACCGTCTGCGATCTGCCTTTCGTCCCCCACCGTTATCACCGGAGTTAGCCATGTCCTCATCCGCCCCCGCTTTGAGTCAATTGGAAATGCGCGGCAGCTTCATCAACCGCCATATCGGCTCGAATCCCGATGAAATCAAAAAAATGCTCGAAGCCCTAGGTCTGGATAAAATTGAAGACTTGATCAGTGCCGCAGTACCGGCGGATATCGTCGACCTCGAACCGTTAAGCCTAACCGAAACCATAAGCGAAAGAGCGGTCATCGAACATCTGCGCAAGATCAAGGAACGCAATAAGGTCTTAACCTCATTAATCGGCATGGGCTATTACGACACTTCGATGCCGTCCGCAATCAAACGCAACGTCCTCGAAAATCCGGGCTGGTATACCGCTTACACGCCTTATCAAGCCGAAGTCAGTCAAGGGCGTCTCGAAGCTTTGCTGAATTTTCAGCAAATGGTGATCGATTTGACCGGTATGGAATTAGCCAACGCCTCATTACTCGACGAAGCGACTGCTGCGGCCGAAGCCATGAGCATGTCCAAGCGTCTGTCCGGCAGTTCATCGAGCACTTTTTTCGCAGACCGAGACTGTCATCCGCAAACGCTCGCAGTCCTCAAAACCCGGGCCGGATCGATGGGCTTTGAGTTAGTCGTCGGCGATGTCTTCAACGACCTGGATAAACAAACCTGCTTCGGCGTACTCGTGCAATACCCAGGTTCAACCGGAGAAATCCGAGATCTAACGCCTATCGTCGACAGCGCACACAAGCAATCGGCTTTAGTCACGGTCGCCTGCGATTTGCTTAGTCTGGTATTGCTCAAACCGCCCGGTCACTTCGGAGCCGACATCGCTGTCGGCAACTCGCAACGCTTCGGCGTACCGATGGGTTACGGCGGACCTCATGCTGCATTCTTTGCCACGCGCGACGAATACAAACGTTCGGTTCCCGGACGCATCATCGGCGTCTCGAAAGATCGACACGGCCAATTCGCACTGCGCATGGCGCTGCAAACCCGCGAACAACACATTCGCCGCGACAAGGCAACCAGCAACATTTGCACGGCACAGGTATTACCGGCCGTGCTGGCCGGGTTTTATGCCGTTTATCACGGACCCGCCGGCCTGCGTATGATTGCCGGTCGCGTACGCCGCTACACCCGAATTCTCGCCGAAGGCTTGATACAGCTCGGCTTCACCATCGAAACACGCTGCTATTTCGACACGCTTTTGATCAAGACGCCGAACCGTGCGAAACGCATCGTCACCAACGCCCAGGAAGCCGGCATCAATCTCAGATTCATCGACGGCAACACGATAGGCCTGTCGCTCGATGAAACGACCTCGCGCCAAACTATTCGCAGCCTGTGGCGAGTTTTTGCGGCGCAACCGGTCGACCTGCCGCAAATCAACACGCTGGACAGTCGGCTTGACGACTGCATTCCCGATTCATTACTGCGTAGCGATGCGATTTTACAGCATCCGGTATTCAGCAACTATCACAGCGAAACCGAAATGATGCGTTACATGCGCCGTTTGGCCCGTCGCGATATCGCGCTGGACCGTTCGATGATTCCGCTTGGCTCGTGCACGATGAAACTGAATGCTGCTACCGAAATGCAAACGATTTCTTATCACGAAATCAATGCATTGCATCCGTTCGCGCCGCTATCGCAAACTCACGGTTACCAGCAATTATTCGACGAACTCGAAGCGATGCTCTGCGATCTGACCGGCTTCGACGCGATCTCGCTACAGCCGAATGCCGGCTCGCAAGGCGAATACGCGGGCCTTCTAGTCATTCGTAAATATCATCGAGTCAACGGTCAAGGGCAGCGCAACATTTGTTTGATTCCGGCCTCCGCACACGGCACGAACCCGGCCAGCGCAGTGATGGCCGGGTTCGACGTAGTTGTACTCGCCTGCGACGAACAAGGCAATGTCAGCATCGACGATCTGCGCAAAAAAGCCGAACAGTATCGTGACACGTTGGCCGCGTTGATGATCACTTACCCGTCGACGCACGGCGTGTTCGAGGAAGCCTTTCGTGAAATCTGCACGATTGTGCATGACGCCGGAGGTCAGGTTTATCTGGACGGGGCCAATTTCAACGCACTCGCAGGCATTTGCCGCCCGGGAAAAATCGGCGCCGATGTCGCGCATCTGAATTTGCACAAGACCTTCGCAATTCCGCACGGCGGCGGCGGACCGGGCGTCGGACCGATCGGCGTCGGCGCGCACCTGGCACCTTATCTGCCGGATCATCCTGTCGTCAAAGGCGTCAACCCATATAAAAACGAACACGGCACGATCGGTTCAGTATCGGCCGCGCCTTGGGGTTCGGCGAGTATCTTGTCGATATCGTGGGCATATATCGCGATGATGGGCGCGACCGGTTTAAAAAAAGCGACGCTGACCGCCATTCTGAATGCAAACTACATCGCCCATCGCCTGGCCCCGCATTATCCGATTTTGTACACCGGCAAGAACGGTTTCGTCGCGCATGAATGCATCATCGATTGTCGGGGCTTTAAAAAAACGAGCAACGTCACCGTCGAGGATATCGCCAAGCGCTTGATCGACTATGGCTTCCACGCGCCGACCGTGGCCTTCCCGGTCGCCGACACACTGATGATCGAGCCGACCGAAAGCGAATCGAAACGCGAAATCGACCGCTTTTGCGACGCGCTGATTGCAATCCGGCAAGAAATCGCCGATATCGAAAACGGCTCGGCCGATCCTGAAAACAATCTGCTGCATAACGCGCCGCATACGTATCGCTTGCTATTGGACGATTGGCAACTGCCTTATTCCAAACAACAAGCCTTTTTCCCCGACAATCATCAGCACGACGACAAATATTGGCCGCCGGTCGGACGCATCGACAATGTTTACGGCGATAGGCATTTAGTATGCACCTGCCCACCCGTTTCGGATTATGAGTAGTTTCCTAAGTTATAGAGGCAGTGAAAGTATTGGCGAGTACATCATAAAAAATCTTTCACCATGAAGAACATGAAGGCCTAGCCATCGCCCCGGCAAATGAAAGTTCTCGGTAGCGGAGGGTGCGGTCACTCGCCCGACAGGACGCCGTGAATACGTCCGTGTAGGCTCGACGGCCGGCGGCTCGAACGCCAAGGACGGCGTGAATGCAGATTTTGCATGGAGCAAAAATCTGCCCTGCCGCCGACGCCTGTCGATCGAGCAACCGCACCCTCTTCGGAACCGGCATTGTGTTGAATATCGAAAAATTAGATAAAGAGTCTAAATCTACGAACTTCGCTCTTTCCCAAGCTCCAGCTTGGGAAAGACACCCCGGAAGCTCCCCCTTCGAC
>NZ_JBNGHF010000043.1:0-35956 GCF_050611805.1 Methylotuvimicrobium sp. | reverse complement strand
AGGAAAGAGGAAAGAGGAAAGAGGAAAGAGGAAAGAGGAAATTAGGACTTGACAAATGGGTTAAATTTCTCATCATTTCACCGCTCACCGCTCACCGCTCACCGCTCACTGCAAATTAATTTTCCGTCAAGTATTTAATTCACGTATAATTTCCGCCGAGAGTCGGCCGGACAGTCGCTGTTTTGCCTTCGGGTAGAAGAGAGGAAAGTCCGGGCTCCATTGGGCAGAGTGCCAGGTAATGCCTGGGAGGCGCGAGTCTACGGAAAGTGCCACAGAAAATATACCGCCCCTCACCTAGAATTTTCATTCTAGGTGAGGGGTAAGGGTGAAATGGTGCGGTAAGAGCGCACCGCGCGACTGGCAACAGGCGTGGCAGGGTAAACCCCACTCGGAGCAAGATCAAATAGGGGAACAGACGCGTGGCCCGCGCGGTTCCCGGGTAGATCGCTCGAGCCGTAAGGTGACTTGCGGCCTAGATGAATGACTGTTCGCGACAGAACCCGGCTTACAGGCCGACTCTTTCCCATTACCGAGTTTTTGCGTCTGTGCAAATAATAACGACGCATTCCCCCTAAATCCGATCGCCGTATAAAGTCTCAAGAGCGATGGGGGATTCAGATAGTCTCAGTCCTTAGCGGCATTACCGTTTTCAAAATCCATATAGTGCTCTTCTTTCTCAGTGCGACAAAAAACCTATTTTCATGCCTTTAATATTGTAAACCAGGTTCAGGGCTATTTGTTGCCGATTAAGTTTTACGGTGGCAGCAAGTTCTTTCAGCAATTCCTAGTTTGAGCATTCTCACTGGATTTAGGGTGTGGGGTATCCCTGTCGAGGAACGTCGTAAACCCAGCACCTAAATTACCCAAAATAGTTAACCATAGCCAATGAGCTATGGAATTTAGGTGCTGGGTAAACCCATCCATGGGGGCTTGACGGTAGCTCGAACGTCAAGGATGGCGTGAATGCTGATTTTGCATGGAGCAAAAATCTGCCCTGCTGCCGACATCCTTGCCAAGCATACTCCACACCCTGTTTGATCCCAAAATTGGGAATTGCTAAAGTTCTTTGCAGTATTTGTCGGATTGGATTTGCTTAATCCTAAGATGGTTCTGATTCGACACCTTATTATTTGGTAATAGTTTTGTTTAGCATTATGAATTAACTTTCTGATAAGGCGGATAAATTATTTTTCCGGCTGTGCCCTCTTCAAAGCGTTTTGTTCTGTTTTCATAAGTCATTGTCTTGTCGAAAATAATTAAATTCAAATCGATCTTGACTAAGGTCAGATTGAAATCTATAGTGAACAAAAGTGGTGTAAAGTGGAAAAAAAGGGATTTTTTTGGCGAGCTGGGGCTTATCTTGTTAAGAGGCATCAATCCAATCAATCTTGACGCGAAAGGGCGTTTTGCAATTCCGACTAAATATCGGGAGGAGTTGATGGAAAGTTGTGATCGCCAATTGATTGTCACGGTTGCGGTCAATGAGCATTGTGTCGGAGAGAGCGGCTGTTTGTGGCTCTATCCGTTGCCGGAGTGGGATAAAGTCGAGCAAGCAATTCTTAAGAAGCCGACCTTGAATAAAATGTTGACGAAGCTCAAGAGATTCTTAATCGGAAACGCGACAGAATGTGAAATGGATGCGCAAGGCCGGGTATTGTTACCGGAAAAATTGAGAACCTTTGCCGGCATGGACAAGAAAATTATGTTAGTCGGGCAATTGAACAAATTCGAAATATGGAATGAGGAGGCATGGAATGCCAAGGAAGCCGAATGGATGAATAGCGACGATACCGAAGGTCTCGAAGAACTAGGTTCTTTGTCTTTTTAACCCAGCCTTAATAATTTGTAGTGACTGTGGATCATGGCATTGAATATGATCATTAAATTTTAATTCTTTTCCTCGCCAAATGTTAGGGCCGGGTTAATACGGGAGATTTATTCAATGGAGCATTTGCCCGTATTGTTTTCGGAAGCGTTACAGGCGCTTGCCATTAAAGCCGATGGCATTTATATCGATTGTACGTTTGGGCGTGGCGGACACAGCCGGGGGATTTTAAATCGGTTAGGTCCTTCCGGCCGCTTACTCGCCTTAGACCGGGATGCCGATGCGATTCAATCGGAATGGGCGCGAGAAATAGCGAGCGATAAGCGTTTTAGCCTGCATCATGCATGCTTTTCGTCATTACAAGCTATCGCCGAACAGGAAAATGTGCAAGGGCGGGTGGATGGCCTGCTAATGGACTTAGGCGTCTCGTCGCCGCAATTGGATACCCCCGAACGGGGGTTTAGTTTTTTATATGACGGCCCTTTGGATATGCGTATGGATCATCGCTCGGGTTTGTCTGCAGCACAATGGTTGGCCGAAGTCGATGAGCGCGATTTGGTTCAAGTGTTATTCGAATTCGGGGAAGAGCGTTTTGCACGTCGAATTGCTCGCGCCATTGTCGAACAACGCCGGGAGCAACCGATATCGACGACGCGGCAACTTGCCGAGCTAATTGTAAACAGTGTGCCTGTTAGAGAAAAGCATAAACACCCTGCAACCCGGACTTTTCAAGCAATTCGGATTGCGGTCAATCGAGAGCTCGAAGAATTGAAAAGCGGTTTGGAACAGGCTGTCGATGTATTGAAACCCGGAGGACGCCTGGTTGTGATCTCGTTTCATTCATTGGAGGATCGAATCACCAAACGCTTTATCCGCGCTGAGTCAGGTGCCAAGCACGATCCAGGTAGATTGCCGATTATGGAATCTGAGATAAAGAAGGGTATTTTGCGCAAAGTCGGCAAGGCGATTAAAGCTGATGGAGACGAGGTGGCGAAAAATCCACGGGCAAGAAGCGCAATCATGCGCGTAGCGGAGCGGTTGTGACGGAAACCAGGGGCGCTATTTTATCCTTGGCTGGTTTGTTGCTGTTATTACTGGGGTCTGCACTTGGAGTCATTTACAGCAAGTATCAGTCTCGATTGCTGTTTGTTGAAATACAGCAACAAGAGCGCGAGCTGGATCGATACGAAGTGGAGTGGGGGCAATTACAGTTGGAGTTGACGACATTAGCGGAAGAAAATCGAGTCGAACAAATTGCTCGGGATAAGCTAAAACTGATCATGCCGGAACGAGACAAAATTATTTATTTAAAGCCTTAGATGCACGGTTTTTCAACGCGTAAAAAAAAGGGTGAGCCGGAAACGGACTTTACCGTCAGGCGTAAAGTCTTACTGGTTTTTATGCTTGGAGCTATGGGATTGCTGGCTGTTCGGGCCTTCGATCTGCAAGTATTGAGAAAGCAATTTCTCAAGCAGCAGGGCGACATGCGTCATGTCAGTTCGGTATCGGTGTCTGCTTATCGAGGTATGATACTGGATCGAAACGGCGAACCATTGGCGATCAGCACGCCGGTTCAATCGATTTGGGTGAATCCGCAAGAACTCGCGGGTGCCGAACCGGCTGCAATCGGGCAAATGGAAAAGCTTCTTGATTTGCCCGATAAGAAAATTAAAAACATGATCGTGCCAGGTACTAAGCGGCGATTTGCTTATGTTAAACGGCGCATCAATCCGCATTTGGCTGCGCAAGTAAAAGCATTAGATGTTCCAGGTGTTTATTTCGAGCGGGAATTTAAACGCTATTATCCGGCGGGCCCGGTATCGGCACATTTGGTAGGTTTTACGAATGTCGACGATGTCGGTCAAGAAGGTATTGAGCTTGCCTATGATTCAGTACTGAGAGGGACGACCGGGAGCAAGCGGGTTATTCGCGACGGCAAAAGGCAAATTATCGGTGATGTCGAGGCGATCTCCGCACCGGTCGATGGACGGAATGTGCAGTTGAGTATCGACGAGCGTATTCAATATTTGGCTTATCGAGAATTGCAATCGGCAGTGCTAGAGCACCGCGCGAAAGCAGCGGCATTGGTTGTCTTAGACGCAAAAACCGGCGAGGTGCTGGCCGATGCTAATCATCCTGCGTTCAATCCAAATACCCGAACGCACCTTAAGGGCAATGCTTTTAGAAATCGAGCGATTACCGATGTTTTCGAACCGGGGTCGACGGTCAAGCCCTTTGTTATCGCAGCGGCGCTCGACGGCGGTTACATCAAGCCCGACTTAAAAATTGAAACGAATGGAATATACCGAATTGGCCGCAATGTCGTCAGGGACGTGCATAACTACGGCACACTCGATTTAACGCATGTCTTGAAAAAATCAAGCAATGTTGCAACCAGCATTGTCGCACTAGAGATGCCGCCGGACTATTTTTGGGGCATTTACAATCAATTGGGATTCGGCAACGCAGCGGGTATCGGTTTCCCAGGGGAAGCAAGTGGTAGCGTGCTGGATTACCAGCGGTGGAATCAATTCGCACAGGCGACCATATCGTTCGGCTACGGCATGAATGCTTCGGTGTTGCAGTTGGCAAGGGCTTATACGGCATTGGCCGATAACGGCGTGCTGCATTCGGTTAGTTTGTTGAAGCGCGATCAGGACCCCGAAGCCAAACGTGTGTTTTCCGAGAAAACGGCCCAATTGATTAGAACCATGCTGGAGCAAGTCGTGTTGAAAGACGGTACCGCCTATCAGGCTAGAGTCGATGGCTATCGAGTCGCAGGCAAAACCGGAACGGCTAAAAAAGCCGGCGAGGGCGGCTATAAAGAAAAAAAATATTTATCGATTTTTGTCGGTATGGCACCGGCTAGCGATCCGCGCGTCGTGATCGCGGTGATGGTGGATGAACCCTCGGCTGGTGCTTATTACGGAGGTGCGGTGGCAGGTCCCGTATTTTCCAAGGTAATGGCCGGTGCGCTGAGAATACTCGATGTCGCGCCGGACCAAGAAGAAACCATGCCGGTTTTGATCAGCAAAAGCCCGGATCTCGTAGCGCAATGAAATTAGCAGACCTGCTCTCGGGAAATGCACGGACCGGAGCGGATATCACCGTTCAAGGGTTATCTCTGAATAGTCGCAATATTAAACCGGGCGACGTGTTCATCGCCGTGCAAGGCGTTAGGCAGCATGGCTTGGCGCATGTTCGCCAAGCTCTCGACCTCGGGGCAAGTGCGGTGTTCTATGAGCCTCGTGGGACGAGCGAATGGTTAGACGTTGATCATCGTGACGTGCCATTTATCGCGGTCGAAGATCTGAATATGAAGTTGGGAGAGATCGCAAGCCGATTCTACGGCGATCCGTCCGGTCGATTGCATGTGATTGGAATAACCGGCACTAACGGAAAAACTTCGTGCAGCCAGTTTTTAGCTCAAGCCTTGGATCGATGCGGGATTATCGGTACCTTAGGTTGGGGAGTTTGGGGGCGCTTACACCAAACGATCAATACGACCCCGGATGCATTGGCGATTCAATGCATGCTGGCGAATTTGGTCGACGACCGACTGGCGGCGGTTGCGATGGAAGTTTCCTCGCATGGCTTAGAGCAGGGACGAGTGAACGGTATCCGTTTTCAAGGGGTCGTTTATACGAATATCAGTCGCGATCATTTGGATTATCACGGCTCGATGGAGCGGTATGTTCAAGCCAAATTAAAGTTGTTGGCAATGCCTGGTGTGAAGTTTGCCGTGATCAATTTGGATGATGCCTACAGTCAGCAAGTGCTGGCAGCGGTTCCCGACGGTGTGCTCGTATGGGTCGGCAGTCTCCGAGGCAAAACCTTACCCTATGGCGAATCGGTTCTCGGCGATTCGCTTCGTCAGACATTATTAGGAATCGAGCTTAACTTGAGCTGGCGGGATCGACAAAAAAAAGTTTGTATCCCTTTATTTGGTGAATTCAACGCGGAAAATGCGGTGACGGTTTTTACCACGTTATTGGCTTCCGGCATGGGTTTTGACGAAGCGGCTATCAAAATCGAAAGCTTACAAGCGATCCCAGGGCGCATGGAGCGTTATGGCGGCGACGATGAGCCATGGGTTTTTGTCGACTATGCGCATACGCCGGATGCTCTTGAAAAAGTATTGAAGGGACTTCGTAAGCAATGCGAAAAAAAATTGACGATCGTATTCGGCTGCGGCGGCGATCGCGATGAGGGCAAGCGGTCGCAAATGGGCAGTATTGCACAACAGTGGGCTGACCGGGTTATTTTGACAGATGACAACCCGCGCGGAGAAGCCCCGGAAATGATTGTCGAAGCCATTATGGAGGGCTGTCGGTCGGGCGGCGTTTCCGTCATTCATGACAGGGCGCTGGCGATACAAACAGCGATTAGCGAGACCGGCTCCGGCGATTGTGTGTTGATCGCGGGTAAAGGTCATGAAGAATATCAAGAAGTGAAAGGCCGAAAGATACCTTTTAGCGATAGAGAGACTGTAATAAAAGCACTGAGGTTAGCCAGGCAATGAAATTAATGTTGAGCGAAATCGCGAATTGTGTCGGTGGAGTTCTATTCGGCGAGGATCAGGTCGTTACGGGAGTCAGTATTGACACGCGCACCATCGAACCGGGCAGTCTCTATTGCGCGATCAAAGGCGAGCGATTCGATGGCAATGATTTTGCCGGCAATGCCGAGCAGGCCGGAGCGGCCGCGGCGATCCTAAGCCGTAAGGTTGAGGTGGCGATGCCGGTTGTCGTAGTGCACGATACCCGCCTGGCTTTGGCTGAATTGGCTGGTTTTTGGCGGAACAGACAATCCGCGCGTGTGGTCGGCATTACCGGCAGCAATGGCAAAACCACGGTCAAAGAAATGACCGCCGCGATATTGGGGGGGCAAGGTCCTGTTCTTTATACCCAAGGCAACTTGAACAATGACATCGGTGTGCCGTTGACCTTAATGAGGATGAGCGCAGAGCATCGCTATGCGGTGATCGAAATGGGCGCGAATCATGCCGGTGAAATTGCCTATACCAGTCGATATGCCAAGCCGCATGTGACGATTATTTGCAATGTCGGTCCCGCGCATTTAGAAGGCTTCGGCAGTGTCGACGGCATCGCTCGAGCGAAGGGCGAAATTATGGGCTCTCTCGGATCGGATGGGACGGCCGTGCTGAACCATGACGATACTTATTTCGGTTATTGGCTGGAGTTGGCAGGAACACGCAAGGTATTGTCGTTCGGGTTAAAGCCAGGCGCCGATATTCGTGCCGAAAACATCATAACGCGTATCGAAAACGGCGAATTTGCGACAGCTTTCGAATGGGTTCATGGTTCGGTGAGTTATCCGATGCGGCTCAAATTGGCCGGCCGGCATAATGTACTGAATGCCTTGGCCGCAGGTGCCGCCGCTACCGCATTGGGTTTTGAGCCGATGACGATCAAACAAGGACTGGAAAAGGTGCATCCGGTTACCGGGCGTTTACAGCCGCTGGTCGGGCGTCAGGGCAATATCGTGATTGATGATACCTACAACGCTAACTCGGCATCGCTGAAGGCGGGGCTCGATGTGTTGATCGAATGCGGCGGTGAGCCCTGGGTGGTTTTGGGGGCCTTTGGCGAACTGGGACCCGAAAGCGCAGAAATACACCGCGAAATGGGCGAAGACATGAAAACGATTGGTGTAAAAAGGCTGTTCGCGACCGGATCCGACGCTCGGAATACCGTGCAGTCTTTTGGTGAAGGAGGCATTTTTTACGAAACACAAGATGAATTGACAGAAGCTTTGAAGCGCGAAATGAACGGTCATGAAACCTTACTAGTTAAAGGGTCGAGGACCCAGCGCATGGAACGTGTGGTCGGAGCCATCGTAGAGAATTACAGGAAATAGAATGTTACTTTATTTAACCGAATATTTGATGACGCTCGATAGCGCGTTTCGGGTTTTTCAATATTTGACGATGCGGGCCATTTTGGGTGCGCTCACCGCGTTGATTATCTCGCTGGTGATCGGGCCGTTCATGATCAAAAAATTGACCAGAAGAAAAATCGGTCAATGTGTGCGCACGGATGGGCCTAAAACGCATTTCGACAAAGCCGGAACGCCGACGATGGGCGGTGCATTAATACTGGTTGCGGTTGGCATTAGTACCTTGTTATGGAGTAATCTCGACAACCGTTATGTCTGGGTGATTTTTATCGTTACGATGGGCTTCGGCATCATCGGTTTTGTCGACGATTATAAAAAAGTCATGCTGGGTAATAGCGACGGGTTGTCGGCCAAGGCCAAATATTTTTGGCAATCGCTAATCGGAATGAGTGCAGCCGTCTACTTGTTTGTCACAGCAAGCGCACCGGCAGAGACTCAATTCATCGTGCCTTTTTTCAAAGATGTCGGTATCGAAATGGGGTGGCTATATATTGTCATGACTTATTTTGTCATCGTCGGAAGCAGCAATGCGGTGAATTTGACCGATGGCTTGGATGGCTTGGCGATTATGCCGACTATCATGGTGGCGGCAGGACTTGGGGTATTCGCCTATTTGTCGGGCCATGTCGAGTTTGCGAAATATTTGGCGATCCCGTTTTTACCGAATTCGGGCGAATTGATCGTGTTTTGCGCTGCGTTAATCGGCGCCGGGCTAGGTTTTTTGTGGTTCAACACCTATCCTGCCATGGTGTTCATGGGCGATGTCGGCGCTCTGTCGCTTGGCGCGGCGCTGGGTGTCTTGGCGGTGCTGGTTAGACAGGAAATTGTTTTGGTGATTATGGGCGGCGTATTCGTGATGGAAACCCTGTCGGTGATTATACAAGTCGCGTCATTCAAAATGACCGGTAAACGCGTGTTTCGCATGGCGCCGATTCATCATCACTTTGAATTGAAAGGTTGGCCGGAGCCGCGCGTTATCGTCAGGTTTTGGATCATTACCTTTATTTTAGTACTAATCGGTTTGTCGACTTTGAAGTTGAGATGACGATGAATGCAGTCAATACAGCCACGGCTTTAGCCGAAAAGTTTGGTCTGGATTCGATCAATTCTAGAGCCCTGGTAGTCGGAGCCGGCGAAACGGGGTTCTCGGTTGCTCGTTTCTTAGATACACAAGGGATACGCTTTGCCATCGTCGACAGCCGGGCAAAGCCGCCGCTGCTCGACAAGCTATTGGAAAACCTGCCCGATGCGGCGGTATTTACCGGCGGTTTCGATGCCGATGCTTTTAAAGTTGCGACTCATTTGATTGTCAGTCCTGGCGTTTCTCTTAGTGAGGATTCGATCGTCAAGGCGCATGCGCAAGGCGCTAAAATCATCGGCGATATCGATTTGTTGGCGGCTTGTGTTGCGGCGCCGATCGTTGCGATTACCGGATCGAACGGTAAAAGTACCGTTACGACCATGCTCGGTGCAATGGCAAAGGAAAGCGGAAAAAAAGCGGCCGTCGGAGGCAACTTGGGTACGCCTGCGTTGGACTTATTGGGACCGGATATCGAACTTTATATTTTGGAATTATCCAGTTTTCAATTGGAACGTACCGAGATACTGAATGCTTCTGCAGCGACAGTGTTGAATATATCGCCCGATCATCTGGACCGATATAGCAATGTTGCTGAATATGCTCGGGAAAAACAAAAAATATTTCGGGGCACCGGGGCAATGGTTTTGAACGCCGACGACCCCTTGGTTATCGATATGGCTGTGCCGGGTCGGAAAATGTCGACTTTTGCGATTAATAGCGAGGCGGAGTTTCATTTGTCTTGGGATGGCCATAAAGGATTTTTGATGCGGAATGACAAGCGTTTGATGACGCTGGACGAGTTGCCGCTTGAAGGACTGCATAATGCCGCGAACGCATTGGCGGCAATAGCGTTGGGTGCGGCGATCGGTTTGGACGAACAGTCGATGTGCAAAGCATTAAAAAAATTTAAAGGTTTAGATCATCGCATGCAGCGAGTTGCCGTTAAAAACGGTATCACTTGGGTCAACGATTCAAAGGCAACGAATATCGGTGCCTGCGTTGCGGCATTAGAAGGTTATACCCGGCAGGTGATTTTGATAGCAGGTGGCGATGCAAAGGGCGCGGACATGAACGAATTAGTCCCGGCGATCAAGCGCCAAGCAAAAAGCGTGATTCTAATGGGCAAGGACGGGCCTTTAATCGAGCAAGCATTGAATAACAGCGTGCCCATTTATAAAGCTGAAAATGTCGCCCGGGCGGTAAAAATTGCTGCTGAAATTGCCGATGAAGGCGATACCGTATTGCTTTCTCCGGCTTGCGCGAGTCTCGATCAATATAAAAGCTATAAAGAACGCGGCGAAAAATTTGCGACTTCAGTTATGGAGCTAAAAGCATGAGCCTTCAGATAGCGCCAATTAAAGGCGGCCGGTTTTATTTCGACCCGTTATTGCTTGCGGTAATTACGGGATTATTGCTTATTGGTTATGTAATGGTGTCGTCTTCTTCGTTGCACTTGGGTGCGAAACTGGACAGCAACAGCTTACTCTATCCGATCAAACAGATGATCCATATTGGACTGGGTTTGATGTTGGCGGCCGGCGTTTTTACCGTGCCGCTCAGCAAATGGGAGCAATGGGGGCCGAATTTATTCGTATTCGGTCTCGGTTTGTTGGTATTGGTATTGATACCAGGGCTTGGCGTCAGGGTCAATGGTGCGGTTCGTTGGTTATCGGTAGGCGGTTTCCGTATTCAGGTTTCGGAAGTCGTAAAATTGATTTCGGTCATTTATATGGCGAGTTATGTCACGCGTTACGAGGGCTCGGTTAGAAATTCTTCGTTCGGATTAATTAAGCCATTGTTGTTGTTCACGGTTGCATGCGTATTGTTGCTGATGGAGCCCGATTTCGGCTCGGCAGTCGTGATTCTAATTATTGCCTTGGGCGTGATGTTTTTGGCCGGTGCCCGATTATGGCAATTCGGCATCTTATTGGCCTCAGTTTTAGCGATGGCCGCGATGCTGGTGATTGTTTCGCCCTATCGTCTACGTCGGGTGATCAGTTTTTTGGATCCTTGGGCTGACCCGCAGGACACCGGTTTTCAATTGGTTCAGGCGTTGATATCGTTTGGGCGGGGCGAGTGGTTCGGCGTAGGACTCGGCAGCGGAATTCAAAAATTGTTTTATTTGCCCGAGGCGCATACCGATTTTTTGTTTTCGGTGATTGCCGAGGAATTGGGTTTGTTAGGTGTCGTCACGGTTATTGTACTGTTCGCACTTTTGGTTTGGCGCGCTATTGACATAGGCGCCAAAGCCGAAGCGGTCGGTAATAAATTTGGAGCTTTTATTGCCTACGGTACCGGGATTTGGTTCGGCTTTCAGTCGTTCATCAATATGGGTGTCAACATGGGAATGTTGCCGACTAAAGGCTTGACTTTGCCGCTGATGAGTTACGGAGGCGGCAGCATGATCGTGATGTGTTGTGCGGTGGCAATATTGTGTCGAGTCAATAGCGAAGTCCAGGAAATGACAGCAAGTCAGCCAAAAAGGAGGCCGGTTTGGGCGCGCGTATCTTAATTATGGCAGGCGGAACCGGCGGGCATGTGTTTCCGGCACTGGCGGTAGCCAATTATCTTGTCGAACAAGGCTGGCAAATGAGTTGGCTCGGAACAAAAAACGGCTTGGAAAGCCGCGTCGTTCCGGCGCACAAAATTGATATCGATTGGTTGTCGGTGGCGGGTGTTCGCGGTAAAGGGCTGTTTTCGAAAATCAGGGCCTTATTGTTGTTGATCAAAGCTTGCGGACAAGCGTGGTGGATTTTGCGCCGACGCAAGCCGGATGTCGTTTTAGGAATGGGCGGCTTTGTCGCGGGGCCGGGAGGACTAATGGCTAAATTAATGGGCATTCCTTTGGTCATTCACGAACAAAATAGAGTGCCGGGTACGACTAACCGCTTATTGGCAAGATGGGCTAACCGAGTACTGGAAGCTTTTCCTGGAAGTTTCGATAAAAAAATAAATGCACTATGGAGCGGCAATCCGCTACGTAAAGAATTAATCGGGATTCCTGAAAAAAAAGCGCGACAGCCCGGAGAAGCGCTCAGGTTGCTGGTCATCGGCGGTAGTCAGGGGGCGCAGGTGTTGAATCAAGTTGTTCCGGATGCGGTTGCGGCCGTGAGCGGATTGAACGTCAGGCATCAAACAGGCGAAATCATGCGAACTCAAGTCGAACAGCGTTACCAAGAATTAGGTGTCGATGCAGAGGTATCTGCATTCATCGAAGATATGGCAGAGGCATACCGATGGGCCGATATCGCGGTATGCCGAGCCGGGGCTATGACGATTAGCGAATTGGCTGCAGCCGGTATTCCGGCGGTATTGATTCCATTACCGCACGCAATTGACGACCATCAAAACGCGAATGCGCGCTATTTAGCCGATGTCGGAGCGGCCATGATCCTACCGCAGATAGATTTATCGCCCGAAACATTGGCTGAGCGAATTAAGGACGTGATCGAACGTTTAGCTGAAATGAGCAAGAAAACAAGAGCCTGTGCCAAGTTAGATGCGACAGCGGCTGTGGCATTGTGTTGTCAAGCGGAGTCCGGACGATGAATCTTCCGAAAGTCAAAATGCCCACCAAGGCCTTAGGTAACATTGATCGCATTCATTTCGTCGGTATTGGCGGTACCGGTATGAGTGGAATTGCCGAAGTTTTATCGAATTTAGGTTACCAAGTTTCAGGATCGGATCTTAAGGAAAGCGCTGCTACCAAAAGATTGGTTGAACTAGGTGTTAGCGTCACTATCGGGCATCGCCGAGAGAATATCAGCGATGCCGATGTGGTTGTCGTTTCGTCGGCAGTCGACCGTAGCAATGCGGAAATCGACGAAGCCATTATCAAGCGAATCCCGGTTATTCCCCGCGCCGAAATGCTTGCCGAATTAATGCGTTTCCGTTTCGGCATTGCCGTCGCCGGAACGCATGGAAAGACGACGACGACCAGTTTGATTGCGAGCATCCTAGCGGAAGCCGGCCTAGATCCGACTTTCGTTATCGGAGGGCGGTTGAATAGCGCCGGGGCGAATGCCAAACTTGGGCAAGGATATTATTTAGTTGCCGAAGCTGATGAAAGTGATGCCTCGTTTTTGTTTTTACAGCCGATGATGGCGGTCGTGACCAATATCGATCAGGATCATATGGCGACCTATCAAGGCAGCTATAGCAATCTAAAAGATACTTTCATCAAGTTCATTCATCAATTGCCGTTTTACGGATTAGCGGTGATATGTATCGATGATGAAGGTGTTCGAGAAGTGTTGTCGCAGATGTCCAAACCCTTCAAGACATACGGGGTTGATAAACAAGCCGATGTTCGGGCTGTTGAGGTCGTTCAAGACGGTATGTTTACCACGTTTACGGTATTACGTGTCGGAGGCTACGAACCGCTGAAGGTAACTTTGAATATGCCGGGCTGGCATAACATGCTTAATGCATTGGCGGCGATTGCGATCGCGACGGCTTTGGATGTCGAAGACGAAGCCATTGTCAAAAGTCTTCAAGCATTTAAAGGCGTCGGAAGGCGGTTTCAAATACATGGCGATTTGCCGATCGATAAGGGCAGATTAACGATGGTCGATGATTACGGGCATCATCCCCGCGAAATTGCCGCGACGCTGGAGGCTTTGCGGCAGGCATGGCCGAATCGGCGGGAAGTCATTGTTTTTCAACCGCATCGCTATACACGTACTCGGGACTTGTTCGAGGATTTTGTACAGGTGCTGTCGAGTGTCGACGTCTTGATTTTGCTTGACGTTTATTCGGCCGGAGAAACTTCGATTACCGGAGCCGACGGACGAGCCTTGAGCCGCGCGATCAGGGTTAGAGGGCAAGTTGATCCGGTTTTCGTCGAAGACTTGGACGAGCTACCGGAAATATTGGCCGGCATTTTACAAGCCGGCGACGTGTTGCTAACGATGGGGGCTGGCAATGTCGGACAAATTGCTGCCGATTTGCCGGAGCAATTGGCGGCAGCGTTGGAACTTCGTTGATCGTAGACGCCGTGATTAAAAAAGGTGTCCAAGATACGATGAAAAACGCAATCATTGAGCGATGAAATCAGTGCGTGATGAAATAAAGGGGCAATTGCTTGCTCATGAAAAATTAGCCAAATATACCAGTTGGCGTGTAGGCGGCGAGGCCGACTGGATGTTTATACCACAGGATAAACAAGATCTGATCAACTTTATAAAGTCGCAGCATGGCAGAGAGCCGCTTTTTTGGTTGGGTCTAGGCAGTAATTTGTTGGTTAGGGATGGCGGCATTCGCGGGACGGTCATCAATACGCGTAACCGGCTAAAGAGCATGAGTAAAAAAGATGGATCTCGCGTATATGTCGAAGCCGGCGTTCCTTGTGCATTAATCGCCAGATATTGCGGCGAACAAGGCATGGTTGGCGCCGAATTCCTAGCGGGTATTCCCGGTACTCTCGGCGGTGCGTTGAAAATGAACGCGGGGGCTTTCGGTGGTGAGACCTGGGCTATCGTTGACAGCGTTGAAACGGTTGATGCGTTCGGACAAGTCAGACAACGCAACCGCCCGGATTACGACATAGCCTATCGTTCGGTATCGGGGCCGGCGCAAGAATGGTTTTTGTCTGCCGAGTTGAGACTGGAATCTGGGAATGTCGCCGAGAGCCAGCAAAAAATAAAGATATTGTTGGAACGACGCAATCAGACACAACCGACCAACCAGCCGAGTTGCGGCTCGGTATTCAAAAATCCGCCGGGCGATTTTGCCGCTCGGCTGATAGAAGCATGCGGATTGAAAGGCTACCGTATTGGAGGCGCCGAAGTATCGGCCAAGCACGCTAACTTCATCGTCAATACAGGCGGTGCAAACGCGGCGGATATCGAAGCGTTGATCGGTTATGTCCAAGACACCGTAGAGACAATGCAGGGGATAAGATTGCTAACAGAAGTTTGTGTGGTGGGTGAATCTTTATGAAGCCGACTCAAATAAAACAATCCGGACAATTCGGGCGCGTGGCCGTGCTCATGGGAGGTACGGCAGCCGAGCGTGAAATTTCATTGATCAGCGGCGCGGCGGTGTTTCAGGCATTGAAAAGCCAAGGTTTAGATGTTGAGGCCGTTGATGTCACCGGCAGTGCAATTGATGCACTGAACGGCGTCAAAGCGGACCGCGTCTTCAATATTATTCACGGCCGCGGTGGCGAGGATGGTGTGTTACAAGGCGTTTTAGAAGCGATGCATTTGCCTTATACGGGTAGCGGCGTATTAGCTTCAGCCTTGAGTATGGATAAACTGCGCACAAAACTATGTTGGCAGGGTTTAGGCTTGCCGACACCGAAATGGTTTTTATTGAAAAGCGAAAACGATGCGCAAGCTTGCATAGAAAAGCTTGGCTTACCGCTTATCGTTAAGCCAGCCTTGGAAGGTTCCAGCATCGGCATGAGCAAGGCGAATAGCTTAACGGAATTGATTGAAGCTTATCGTCTGGCTATGCAATCCGGGTGCGATGTCTATGCAGAGGCCTGGGTTAGCGGCAACGAATATACGATCGCGGTATTGAACGGGGAAGCGCTGCCTGTTATTCGCCTAGAAACGCCGAATGTGTTTTACGATTTCGAAGCGAAATATAGAGCGAATACCACTCGCTATCATTGCCCATGCGGACTAGATGCAGAGACGGAACAGCGTCTTCAAGCATTGGCGGTGTCGGCTTGCGAGGCGCTGGCGGTTGAAGGTTGGGCGCGGGTTGATGCGTTCATCGATAATTTCGGTCAAACGCAGCTGATTGAAGTCAATACAGTGCCCGGCATGACCGATCACAGCTTAGTGCCGATGGCCGCCAAACAGGCAGGAATAAGCTTTGAGGAATTGGTATGGCGAATTCTCGAAACGAGTTACGGATAAGGAATCATGCGAGGTTCCGGAATTATAGCGAGTGCCTTGATACTGATAGGCATAACGTGGGTCGTATGGAGCAATCTGAAAAATTACGAAGCGCATGCTACTGCCATCAAATACGTAAGGACGGAAGGGGTTTTTCAATATATTAGCAAAAGCGAAGTGAAGGAAATATTGTTGCCTCTGGTAAAGACGGGTTTTTTTTCTGCCGATATCGAGGCGATCAAGGAAGCGGTCGAACAAATGCCTTGGGTCGATAAAGTCAGCGTCAAAAGAGTTTGGCCCGATGCGATTGATATAAAAGTATATGAGCAGGCAGCTGTAGCACGCTGGGGGAAGATCGGCTTACTCAATTCTCGTGGAGAGGTGTTTATCCCGGCGAATGTCGACCGCTTCGATCATTTACCGATGTTGGTGGGGCCTTCCGGGCAGCAGCAAAAAGTACTGGAGATTATGAAAGGCATCAGCACAACGTTAGCCGATCGGGCCTTAGGGTTAAGCGAATTCGTTATTGATGAAAGGCGATCATGGCGGATTCTGTTGAGTAATGGAACGGAGGTTTTGTTGGGCAGGAAGGAGCAACTTAAAAGTTTTCAGCGATTTTTGAAAACACTGCAATTGTTTGAGCCGGAGCAAATCGATGCGATGGCCAAAGTCGATTTAAGATATCCAAACGGATATACCGTGTTGTGGAAGCCGGATGCTAAAGCAATAGACTGGAAAAAAATGGCCGCCGAGCGGCGACAGTCCTAACAGACGAAGATAAGAGCGTTGTAAGAGTTTATATAATGGCAAAAAAATCAGATCGAAATGTAGTAGTCGGGCTTGATATAGGAACTTCCAAAGTCGCGGCTATTGTCGGCGAATATACGGACGGCGGAGAAATGGAAGTCATCGGTATCGGATGTACCACCTCAAGAGGTTTGAAAAAAGGCGTCGTGGTCAATCTGGAGTCGACCGTGCAGTCGATTAGGCGAGCTGTCGAGGAAGCTGAGCTGATGGCCGGTTGCCATATTACCTCGGTATTCGCTGGAATCGCCGGCGGCCATATTCGCAGCCTCAATTCGCACGGTATCGTTGCGATAAAGGAAAAAGAAGTGACGCAATACGATATCGATCGAGTGATAGATTCGGCACGAGCGGTTGCGATTCCGGCCGATCAGAAAATCTTGCATATTTTGCCGCAAGAATTTGTGATTGATCTACAAGACGGTATCAAAGAGCCGATCGGAATGTCGGGTATTCGACTCGAAGCGAAAGTCCATATGGTGACCGGCAGCGCCAGCGCCGCGCAAAACATCATCAAATGCATACGCCGCTGCGGACTCGAAGTCGACGATATCGTTTTGGAGCAGCTGGCGTCTTGTAATTCGGTGTTAACCGAAGATGAAAAGGATTTAGGGGTCTGTTTGATCGATATCGGAGGCGGCACGACCGATATCGCGGTATTCGCAAACGGCGCGATTAAGCATACGGCTGTGATTCCGATAGCCGGCGACCAGGTGACTAACGATATCGCGGTAGCCCTGAGAACGCCGACCCAAAACGCCGAACAAATCAAGCAGAAATACGCCTGCGCATTGACGCAATTAGCGAATACCGAACAGTTAATTGAAGTGCCGAGTATCGGGGATCGAGCTCCGCGCAAGATATCGGTGCAAAATCTCGCGGAAATTATCGAGCCGCGTTATGAAGAATTGATGCTGCTAGTGCAAGCGGAATTAAGACGTAGCGGATACGAAGAAATGATAGCTGCAGGCATCGTGGTGACGGGGGGAAGCTCGAAAGTAACGGGATTGATAGAGTTAGCCGAGGAGATTTTTCATATGCCAGTTCGCATGGGGGTGCCACAACATGTGTCAGGATTGACCGATGCGGTGAAGAACCCCGTTCATTCCACAGGGGTTGGGTTGTTGCTCTATGGGAAAGAGCATAGAGGAAGTTATGAAGGACTCGATGTCGAAAACACCGGGTTCATCGGCAAGATAAAGAAATGGTTTCAGGGTAATTTTTAAGAACAAAAAATTGTGATTTTGTAAGGGGAATCGAAATGAAATACGAGTTGTTGGATATCGGCGCTGAAAATGCCGTGATAAAAGTTATTGGGGTCGGCGGTGGCGGCGGAAACGCGGTCAACCATATGGTTGAAAAACAGATCGACGGCGTACAATTTATTTGTGCCAATACGGATGCTCAGGCATTGAAGAAACTTAATGTCGATACGATCATTCAATTAGGCGCGGAATTAACAAAAGGTTTGGGCGCGGGAACCGATCCAAATGTGGGCCAGCAAGCCGCCGAAGAAAATCGGGATAGGATTCGCGAAGTTATACAAGGTGCCGACATGGTGTTCTTGACAGCCGGCATGGGTGGCGGAACCGGGACTGGCGCGATTCCGATTATTGCCGAGATCGCCAAAGACTTGGGGATTTTAACCGTGGCGGTCGTGACCAAGCCGTTTCACTTTGAAGGCAAAAAGAAAATGGCGGTCGCCGAACAAGGTATTGTCGCATTGGAAAAATATGTCGATTCGTTGATAACGATCCCGAATCAAAAACTACTGCCGGTATTGGGTAACAATATTTCGTTGATGAGCGCCTTCAGTGCCGCCAACAATGTGCTATTAGATGCGGTTCAAGGCATTACTGAATTGATTACCCATCCGGGTATGATCAATGTCGATTTTGCCGATGTTAGAACCGTGATGTCGGGAATGGGAGCCGCAATAATGGGTACCGGTTCCGCATCCGGCGAAAATAGAGCGAGAGAAGCGGCAGAAAAAGCCATTGCCTGTCCATTGTTGGAAGACATCAATCTACAAGGCGCGCGCGGCATCTTAGTTAACATCAGTGCCGCCGATATGATGATTTCCGAATTCGATGAGGTTGGTAATATCGTTCATGAGTTCGGAGCAGAGGACGCCATTATCAAAATCGGTACCGCGATCGACCCAAGCCTAGGCGATGAAATCAAGGTGACCGTCGTCGCAACCGGCATGGGCTCGCAACCTGCAGCAGTCGCGGCACCGATCAAACTAGCGGTCAAACAAGCCGCTGTGGATAATGACTATACCAACTTTGAGAAGCCAACCGTGATTCGCCAAAACCGGCCGGAGCCGCGTAACACACGTTTCGGTGCGCAGCCGAAAAAAGACGTCGACATGGACTATTTGGATATTCCAGCGTTTTTGAGACGGCAAGCCGATTAATCCGGAGCCGGCGGGTAGAATGGGTATCTGCACCCTTAGCACTTCAAATTCAGGTATGCGTTTCCACGTTAAAGCGTGGGAGCGTATACTTGTCTCACCGCGACCAAGGTAGTGCTTCTCACGGGGAGGGAGAGGAAACCAGAGCGTGACAATCTTGGATAATTTAGGTGCTGGGCCTTAGACGGGCATCCCGGTGCCGAATTTTGATCTCCGATGGGTAATATAAAAGTCGTAAAAATGGCCGTGTGAAGTATGCCTAGCTTTATTACTTAGAACAGTATCAAATTGTGTTAAAATTCGGCGTTTTGCCCCATTTATTTGGCATTACTGATATGATAAAACAGCGTACGTTAAAAAATACTATTCGGGCGACGGGTGTCGGTTTGCACACCGGCGATAAGGTTTATTTGACTTTGCGCCCGGCAGAGCCGAATACGGGCATTCGGTTTCGCAGAGTGGATTTAGAAGAGCCGGTCACAATCGATGCCACACCCGAAAATGTCGGCGAAACGACCTTGTCGACAACTCTCGTACAAAATAATATTAAGATATCGACAATAGAGCATCTATTATCGGCATTCGCCGGGCTCGGCATTGATAATGCGATCATAGATCTTAGTGCTCCCGAGGTGCCGATTATGGACGGAAGCGCAGGGCCTTTCGTTTTCTTGCTTCAATCCGCCGGCGTCGAAGAACAGGATAGCCCGAAGCAATATATTCGTATCAAACGTCCGATTCGGGTCGAAGAAGACGATAAATGGGCGGCTTTCGAGCCTTTCAACGGTTTCAAAGTAACGTTTACGATCGATTTCGAGCATCCCGCTTTCAAAGATCATTTGAAAACGGCCGTTATGGACTTTTCATCGACAACTTTCGTCAAGGAAGTCAGTCGAGCTAGAACTTTTGGTTTCATGAAAGATATCGATATGCTCAGGCAAAATAACTTGGCTTTGGGCGGCAGTCTCGACAATGCCATCGTGGTCGACGACGACAAAATTCTCAATGAAGATGGTCTGCGTTATGCCGATGAATTTGTTAAGCACAAAATTCTCGATGCGATCGGCGATCTATATTTACTCGGCCACAGTCTAATCGGCGAGTTCATTGGCTATAAATCCGGGCACGGATTGAATAACAAGCTGTTACGCGCTTTGCTGAAAGATCGTGATGCTTGGGAGATGGTGACCTTTGACGACGAAAACGATGCACCGATTTCATTTATGCGTTCCGCAGAGACATTGGTTACGCCGACATAATCGATACTTTTATAGCCCGAAAGATGTCATTGGATAAGGCTTCTTTGCAATTTCAAGTTGATGATTAGACGGCAGCATTCGCTGAAAAACTTGGAAACGGAGCGTTAGCGAAGTGAAGATTTTTAGTCCCCGATAGCCGTAGCGCCGGGTGTTTTGCCGGAGTCTGCGCGACTAGCGCAGGCGGAGGCAAAATACAAGGCATCGCGACACGGCGTCAAGCCATTTGTGGGAGTGCTACGGAGCCGCATCGAGTTGACGATGATGTGGCGTAGTGGCACGGACGCAGGGCGAATCGGGGCCGCCGAAGGCAATAATCGCCAAGCAATTTTTCGCTGCTGAAATCGGACGGACCCCATTTCAGCTTTCGCGAAAAATCTTGGCGCGCTTGCATTTTTTGGCTGTAACCTGCGCTACAACCGCAAACAACTCCACAAAAACCAACACTCCAGACAAAAAATGAGGCCATAAAAGCTGCATTACAAGAGTAAGAATATTTGAGCACAATCGAATCGACGATCGATTTGCTCTTATCCTACCTAAGCCAACCCCTCTTCGGAATGTGACGAATCGCCGCGCGGCGGACTGTTGCGTTCCCTCACGATAAAACCGTCCACAACGCTCTAGGCCGATTCCGCCGGCCGGTTTGTTTTCCGACATGACTGGGTCGAGTACAGAATGTTGATCGCTGCCTATCTCTAGCACCATAACTTTTCATCCTAAATTCGGTAGTTCAAACATGAAGAACATGAAGTTCATATAGTATTTCAATGGTTTTTCCTAAAACTTTGAATGACAATTTAGGTGAGTAAAAATGATTTGCATAGGCAAAATAAGCTATTGAATTAAATTATTATTCTTCATGATCTTCATGGTGAAATGCTTTTTAGGATAAAAGATCGGAGGGCAAGTCTTACATTTTACATTTAGACCTTTGTATTCTGTTTTGACATTCAATTCAAATGGGTGTCCCTTTTATGTCAACATTTCAATCATAGGCTATGATTGGATCGGTTGAGTGAAGGTATTTCAGCCGGCATCGTTTCAGTCCGGTATTCGAGACCCTTTCATCTATTTATACCTTTCGCATTTCAAATTTCGGCAATGCCTGAGGAGGCGCCGTGAAGGCTCTGCCAGCATGCTGCTGGGCCTTGACGGGCACCCTGCGCCGAATTTTGATCTACGGGTATATTAACAAAAACAATAATTGCGATATTGGTGGGGAGGATGATTATGCAGAAATGGCAATCGATCGATTTGGATGCCTACCGGCAAACCGGCGATCCAGACGTCGATCGCTTGGTCGCCGAAGTGTTGTCCGATCAGGAAGGCGAATCGTCCGGCAGGTTTGCTTACAATGCGTTACTTTTGCTTGCCGACAAATTAATTGAAGCGCCGGAATTGTCCGTCATCGAGGACTCCAGGTTGAGCCGCCAGTTGAAATCGATGCCGAAACCATTGGCCGATTACTACGATCCGATAGAGGCGCCCGACTGGGTCGATCCGTCTAAACTGGCTCTAGGCGCCAAGCTATGGCAGGACAATACGCTGATCACGCTCATCACGTTATATGCCGCTAGTTTGCCGGCGTGTTATTTGATGAAAAACGGTATTCCGGCGCTCTATCAAACCGAAAAGCTGCGCGAGAAAAAATATATATTTCAGCGCATCTACGAAACGGGTTTGATGCTGGCTGCGACGATGGATCCGGGCGGTATCAAAATTGTCGAGGATGCCGAATTCGAGGACGATCGATTGCTCCTTGAGGTATTACAAAAACTAGATGAAGAAGGGGTGTGGCAGCGACAGGGGGGGAGCTGTTGCCGGACTGCCGGAAATCCGGATATCCCACTCGATCTTTCATTGATCCAGGCGGAAATCGAGAAATTACGCGGTAAACCTAAGCGTTATTTATGGGGTAAAGGCTATATTGCCGCTAAAAAAGTCCGGTTTTTACATGCATCGATGCGCTTTATGCTCACTCAGCCGGGAAACTGCCGCCCTTGGGGCAATAAAGAGAATCCCCTGTCGCTGGCTGAAACCATGAGCCACCGAAAGTCGCCATGGGACACCAAGCGATACGGCGTTCCGGTCAATCAAGAGGATTTAGCCTATACCTTGCTAACTTTCGGGTTGGTCATCCCTAGGGGGCTTGAAACCTGGGGATTACCACTTAGCCTTGAGCAAAAAGAGGCTTTTCTGCATTTATGGCGTTTGATCGGCTACATCATGGGCGTCGATCAGACGTTATTGACCGATAATTGGGATGAGGCGCTAGCTCTTTATGAGGCGATACAGCAGAGGCAAGCAGGATCTTCCGATGAGGGAGTCGTTCTGACCGAAGCGCTGATGGGATTTCTTGACGATTATATGCCTCATTTACCGGGATTAGCGCACCGGCTCTCGGCAGCGATGATCATCAATCAACTAGGGATGGAGCATGCAGCCTTCATTTTAGATGAAACGCTAATTAAGGAAACTCGTAAGTTTTGGCGGTGGCCGATATATAAAGTTGCTGCAAAATCTTTTCGCGGCTATTTGATCATGCGGGAGAAGGTATTCAAACGATTCAAACATCTCGGCGGTTTGACCGCTAACCGTATTCATGAGGCTAGCGAGTTATTGATCGACAGTTGGCGGGACGGTTATCGTCGAAAGCCTTTTTTCGTACCGGCCAATGCTTCGACATGGGTTCGCGCTTCGGGAGTCGATGAAGACTTTTTAAGTTTATTACGGCAATGGCGACGTAAATTATTCGCGAATATCGGTATTGGTTTATTGTTCTTGAGCATTGCAGTGTTTGGACTAACGGCATCGGTGCCGATCGGTTTGATTTCGGGATGGGCGGCATTTAAAGCAGCTTTGATTATTGCGTTATCGTCATGGGGTATTTCGCTAGCATGGATGCAGTTCAGACTGCCGGTCGTATTCAAGATGAGGCCTGATACCGAGGACTTTTTTTAGCGCCTATCGGTAACAATAGAACACGGCTACTCCGGATCCGGCAGATGGGGGCTGATTCCAAAAAATGTCATTTATTTTTTACCATGAAGAGCATGAAGAGCATGAAGGGCTTGAAGATACAGCGCTTTCAATTTTATCCAGCCTTAATATTTACCGAGCATAAGCTGTTGAATGTTATAGAAAAAGAAATATTATTGCACTGCAAAGCCATTTTTGGCGCGTTTTTTAATTCTTATGATTCAATAATATAGGCCGTAGGCACTACATTTGTTAAAGCTGGGTTAAATGAGTTACTAACCGTTAATAGCCTATGACATCATTATTGCCTCCGGAGTGCTGGCTTTGTTTTGAAATTTTTCAGTCATTAACTGGATTTGAAATCGTTGTATGACCGCATTGAGTTCATCTGTGATACTGGGACAGTTAATAAAGCACTCAATTCTCTTGCCTTCATTATCTTCATGCCCTTAAAAACAAGCTATAAACATTGTGCTGTATTAGCACCCCGACAGATGTTTCCGAAGTGGTTAAAAAATCAGATATGCTACCAGTTAGCGTCATCCGTGTTTTTTGTCTTTTTTATTTAGTGGAGTGATGGTTGCAAATGCCTGTCCAAAAACCGGTTTGGAGTCAGTTACCCAAATTGGCTGCTAAATTAGCCGCCTTTGATCAAGCGCCGGTCGCTAATTTATGGGTCGACGCGTCAGGGGCTATCGGCTATGCCAATGAACGTTTTTTACAAACTTTCGGTTTCGCCGATAACGAATTGAGCGGTATGTCATTGGATCGTTTAATTCCGTCGCTCGATGTCGATCAATGGCGGGAAGAGTGGTGGCCGCTTATCGGGAAGGATCGCTATCTTCCGGTTTTTCCTTTGTCTTGGCGACACAGCAGAGGGATTCGCATGGAATATACCGCGTCGGTGTCCCAAGTCGAGGTTTCCGGTTTGAGTTTTGCGGCATTTCATTTATGGCCCAAATCCTTACAGCAAAGCAATAGCGCTAAATTAGCTCAAAGCGATGTGTTAAGTGTTTTGCAATGTTTGGGTGAAAGTGTTTGCTTGCTGGATGATTTGGGTGTGATTCGTTTTGCCAATCCGGCGTTATGTAAGTTGGTCGGCGGTTCTGAAGCGGATCTGATTGATGTTCCTCTTCTTGAAATCGTATCGCCGGCAAAGTCGCATTTAACCAGGGTTTGGGATGTGTTACGGAAAAAAAAGTCCGAAACCGAATGCGAATTTGAAAATCTAGTCGGAAATTCGTTGCATGTGCGTATGACATCGGTACCCTTGCAAGCGAATGAGCAAGGTTTAGCTAGTTATTTGGTCAGTTTTGTCGACATTACCGAACAAATTAAAGTAGCTCGTCAGTTGGAGGCTCAAAATGCTAGCTACGAGCGCTTGGCATCCAATGTACCCGGATTCATTTATAAATTTCGGATGACGCCGGAGGGCGTTTTTTCGTTTCCTTATGCAAGCCGAGGTTGTAAGGAAATATTCGGCGTCGAGCCGGCTGCTGTCGCAAATGACGCCACTCCTATTGTACATACGATACATCCGGACGATCTGCCCGGATTTCAAAGTAGCGTTTTGGATTCTGCAATTCATTTATCCCCTTGGAATTTCGAAGCACGCCAGATGACGGCTAACGGCGAATGGAAATGGTTTCATGCCGCTTCTAGGCCGCATTTACAGGATAACGGAGATATTATCTGGGAAGGCTTGGTCATGGATGTGACTGCCCGCAAGCGATCCGAGGAAGAATTGGCCAAGGCAAAATTGGCTGCAGAAGTCTCGGCAAAAGCAAAAGCTGAATTTTTGGCGAATATGAGCCATGAAATCCGGACGCCGCTCAATGCGATCATCGGTCTGAATCGCCTGGTGCTTAAGTCGGAACTGAATGAAGTGCAACGGGATTATTTGCACAAAGTTCAGCTATCTTCGGAAAATCTGCTCGGCATTATCAATAATATTTTGGACTTTTCCAAAATTGAATCGGGCAAGCTCGATGTCGAGCATGTCGAATTCAATTTAGATGCGGTATTGGAAAATATCGGCACGATGCTCGAACCGGTCGCGGCTGAGAAACACTTGGATTTGTTGATCGATCGCGGCCTGGGCGTGCCATTATGCATGATCGGCGACTCGTTACGCTTGATTCAAGTACTGACCAATTTGTGCAGCAATGCCATAAAGTTTACCACACGAGGCGAAGTCGTTATTTCGGTCAAAACGGAGGGAGACGATCAATTGCGCTTTAGCGTCAAAGATACCGGAATCGGCTTATCCGAAAAGCAAAAAAGTCGGATTTTCGATTCGTTTACGCAGGCTGATAGTTCGACAACACGCCATTTCGGCGGAACCGGCTTAGGCTTGACGATCAGTAAACACTTGGTCGAAATGATGGGGGGAGAGCTCGGTGTCGACAGTGCCGAAGGAGCCGGAAGCGAGTTTTATTTTACACTGCCTCTGAATGTCGTTCCCGATAGCAAGCCTGTCGATCATATTCCGGCCGAATTGGAAGGCTGGCATGTATTGTTGATTTGCGAAAATGAAACAGCCTGCGGGATATTCGAAACGATGCTGCGCGATCTGCGTTTTAATGTGACCCTGTGTTCTCTCGGAAAAATGAAATTACAGGACATATTGCGGGAACATCAAGATTCCGAGCAGTCCACGCTGGAATTGGTTTTGCTGGATTGGAAAATGAATGACGCCGATAAGGCGGATATTCTTAAAGCTTTGGAAACGAGTGCGTTCGGGAAAAAGACACCGATCATCATCAATGTTTCGTCGCTCGAAGCCGAAAGTATCAAGAAGGTATCGAGACAATTCGCTAATATTACGCTGATGAATAAGCCGAGCACGCCGTCTTGTCTGATGGATGCGATCTTAAATGCTTGCGGTAAGGAGGCATTGATTGAAAACCTTAAAAATCGCCATGATACGGCAAACGCACTATTTTACGAAGCAGCGGTACGAGGAATTCGAGTATTGATTGTCGAGGACAACGAAATCAATCAGGAGGTTGTGCGCAAAACGCTGGAAAGTGCCGGTGTTGTCGTTGATATTGTCAACAATGGATTGGAAGCGGTGAACCGACTTCGGCAATACGCCGACGAGCCGATATATAATGCCGTGCTGATGGATTTGCAGATGCCGGAGATGGACGGTTATGAAGCGACGACGATTCTGCGTAAGGATTCGCGTTTCGATAAGTTGCCCATTATAGCGATGACGGCGCATACAATCGAATCGGACCGGCAGCAATGTTTGGCGACCGGCATGCAAGATCACATCGGTAAGCCGATCGATCCTGAACAGTTATTTTCGAAACTGGCCCGATGGACGGTATTGAGCGGGGATCATGAGTCACCCGTATTGCCTGAAAACCAGGCCCCGACAACGGCGGAGTCGAGTGACCGTTTGCCGGCGCTGGCTTCCATCGAGACCGTTAATGTCCAATCGGCCTTGCGTTTATTGCAGGACGATGATTCTCTATTACTCAAACTATTGCTTAAATTCGCAGACGAACAGCGCTACGCAGCGGATTCGGTCGCGGCAATGTTGGCCGAAGAAAAGCCGGAAAATGCAGCCGATAAAGCGCATCTAATTAAAGGAGTGGCCGGCAATCTTCATATTTTGAAGGTTTTCGAGACCGCCGCTCAATTAGAATCTGAGTTGCGGCAGTCGGACGCGTCGATGGTTGATGAAGCACTCTCTAATTTTGCTTACGAAATGAATCGATTTGTCGAGGAAATGGACGGTTGGCGACAGTTAAGCGATACTTCAGGTCTCGTCGAAGAGTCGCGGAATTGTTCGGAAATGACAACCGAGGTCGTCAATGAAACCGTGGCATTATGCGAGCGTTTGATCGATTTTCTGGAAGCGAATAATTGGCAGGCAGAAGATTGTTTAGATGAGCTTGAATTACGGATGGGCGGCGGATATGCTCAAGAATTGGCAATAATAAAAAATTATTTGATGGATCTTGATTTTGCCGTGGCTGCCGATTGCGTTAAAGAATTGAGGGACCGTTTACGTACGTCGATTTAAGTTTAACGCTAATGACGCATTCACAATCCTGAGCAGCCGGAAACTACAAAGGTAAAACACCATGACCGAGCCCGATACCATGCAAACGATACTGATCATCGACGATGCCAAGGAAAATATCGTCGTACTTTCAAGGCTATTGAAATCGCAGGCTAATATTATTTTTGCGTTAAGCGGCGAAGAAGGCTTGAAAATAGCAGGCACGAATTTACCTGATTTGATTTTGCTGGATATTTCGATGCCTGGGCTCAACGGTTTCGAAGTGTTGGAGCATTTAAAGCAATCTCAGACCACAGCTGACATTCCGGTTATTTTTATTACCGGTATTCCCGATGCCGAAACCGAGGAAAAAGGCTTGAATCTCGGTGCTGTCGATTACATTACCAAGCCTTTTTCCTCGGCCGTAGTCAAGGCAAGGGTAAGGCATCAATTAAAATTGCAACGATTGACGACGGCATTGAAAGAAGCTAATACCCGCCTGACACAATTAGCAATGAGCGACCCGCTAACCGGCGCGTATAATCGGCGTTATTTTTTGGACGCGCTCAAGAAAGAGCTCGAACGCGTGCAAAGATATCGGCATCCCAGCATTTTGATGGTATTCGATATCGATCGATTCAAAAGCATTAACGATAACTATGGGCATGACATCGGCGATAAAGTGATCATAGAAATGGTTAAAGTCAGTACGACGATGCTTCGAAAAAACGATACTTTCAGCCGTTTCGGCGGTGAGGAGTTTACGATTTTGTTGCCGGAGACTCCATTGGCCGAAGCCTCGCAAATCGCGAACCGCTTATGCCTGCAAATTGCCCGGACAACAATCGAATCCGACAATAAAGCCTTTTCGTTTACGGTCAGTTGCGGCGTGACCCAATTGCGCAATGATGATACGTCTCCGGATTCGATAATAAAAAGAGCAGATGTCGCGCTTTATCGAGCCAAACAGAGTGGACGCAACCAAGTGGTCATTGCCGATGATACAGAGCCTTCGGTATCGAATTGATCGTCTATAAGCAACCTAATATGGATATGGCTAATGGGCGCGCTGTCTACCGGCTTTTGGGCTATGTGTTTATACTCATCGTAGATGAAAATTCGGCCTCGGGGTGCCCGTCAAAGGACGCCGTGAATACGTCCATGTAGGCTCTATGCCAGCTCCATGCTGGCAAAGCCTTTACCGAGCACCCCGAGGCCTCCTCCGGTACTGCCGAAATTTGAAGTGCGAAAGGTATATAATTCAAGGCTATGTTCGCGTTAATAGTTGATACTTTATGAACTGAAAGCCAACATGAAACCCAAGGATACAACTCTTAGTCACTTTCCTTTTTTCAATATCACGCCAATGGTTGAAAGGAGGGTACGGTTGCTCGATTGACAGGTGTCGGCAGCAGGGAGCTGCCGTCAAGCCTACATGGACGTATTCACGGCGTCCTGTCAAGCGAGTAATCGTACCCTCTGCTACGCTCAGTGTATCGGAAAGCAATCATTGGCTATTTCCTAATGGGTTTATTTAGAGTAGGAAAGAGGACCGTTTCAACTGCTAACGCGAACATAGCCTAATTCAAGACCGGTAGACATCATAATAATAACAAAGGGGGTAAGATGAGTTTACGAGTTGGTATTGTCGGTCTCGGTCGTATAGGTCGAGGCATGCTGCGTGCAAATTACGCCGAACTGACCTCCGGGCGTTTCGATATCCAAGTCATGTGCGACGTGATGTCGGTGGATCAGGTCGCTTACCTATTGTCGCACGATAGCACTTACGGCAATCCTCCCTTTAGTTTAGACTGCGACGGCAATAACTTGATCGTGGCCGGTAAGACGATACATTACCAACGAGTCGATAGACGCCGTGCTTCGCCGGATGAAGACAGCTTCGGACATCTGCGTAAGTACGAGCTCGATGTATTGTTCGATGCGACCGGTACCGCCACAATTGAAGATTTACGTTCGATCATCAAACATAAAGTCGCAAAAAAAGTCGTTTGTACCACCAATATATCCGGTTGTGATTTGAGTATGGTATACGGCGTCAACGACAATCAATACGACCCGGATCGTCATCATGTGATTTCGGCGAGTACTTGTACCGGCAATGCGTTAGTGCCGTTGTTTTCGATTCTGGAAAAACATATCGGCATCGATTACGCGAGAATCATTACCATTCATCCCGCCCTATCCGATCAGCGTGTACTAGACGGTTATCATGCGACTTCTCATCTCGGTAGATCCAGTGCAGTGTCGATTTTGCCGACCAAGACCAATGTTGCCCATTCGGCTGCGTTGGTGCTGCCGGTACTCCAGGGTAAGCTCGATTCGCTTTCCTACCGAATTCCCACCGCAATCGTATCGGTTATCGATCTGACCGCCAATTTATCGAGAGATACGTCGCGCGAAGAGTGCGTAGAGTTGTTCGAACATCATGCTCGGACCGATATGGCAGGGATAATTCATTGTGACTACGGAGCCTGGGGTCATGAAAAAGCCAGTATCGATTATCTAGGGCTACCGTATTCGGCTGTCTTGGTAATGAACCATTTGACGCTTAGTAGCGGCCGGTACTTGGGGCTTTCGTTGATGCACGATAATGAATTGGCCTATTGTTCGCGCGTGATTGACGTATTAGGCGTGTTGAACCGTGGCGGTCTTTGATATACCCATCGCAGATCAAAATTCGGCACCAGGGTGTCCGTCAAAGAACGCCGTGAACCCGGCACCTAAATTATCCAAGATAGTTAACCATAGCCAATGGGCTATGGAATTTAGGTGCTGGGTGAATACATCCCTGTAGGCTCTATGTCAGCTCCATGCTGGCAAAGCCTTTGCCGCACACCCTGGCGCCTCCTCAGGCACTGCCGAAATTTGAAGTGCGAAAGGTATAGATCACGACCGAAGAAAGCCATGACTTGAAGCGATAAGATTGGATTGATCTTAAGAGTCGGGGTATAGTCCAATCTTGATCGACTGATGTAATTGATTAACCAAGTAATTTAAAGAGGGTATTATGGGCTTACTACAAGAATTAAATAAATTTGCCGAGGGTTTGGAGCAATTAAGGGACGAGGTCAAAATTCAACTCCATTTGGCAAGCTTGGAATCCAAGCAGGAATGGGAGCGGGCCGAAAAGCAAAGAGATCATTTTTTAGCCGAGCTGAACAAAATTAGCAAGGAAACCAGCGGGAGTAAGGAAGGATTGATCGAAAAAGCGGAAATAATCGGCGAAGAATTGAAATCTACTTACCAGCGTATTAAAGATAGATTATCCGAGTGATCAATCATAGCCAATGAGCTCTTGAGTTGAGACGCCGGATCGTTGCTTGGCGCGCACTCCGGCGACGGAATTCGGCTAGCAACAAATTTACTTTCCTGAGACATAAGAATAGGGCAGACTGAATTGGGCAAAAAACTGACCTGCGCCGGCGGGAGAGCCCAATTCCAAGAATAGCGATTCGAGTTTTAGATTTCCTACTTGTCCTAATGCGGAACCGGTCAGTAAGGTACGAAAATCATTGCCACCCATCAATTGATGGGTGAGCGTCAGATACAGCCTCGATAATTGTTTGTCCCGAACTACGGTATCAAGCATTTTCGGGCCGGCTATCAAATAAATGCTTTTGAGCCCAAGGCTTGCCAATATTTTAACTAAAGGTGCGCCTTCGACCATCCTGTCGGTTCCGGCAGATAAAATCGGAAATCCTTGTTCTTGCCAATAGCGAATGCGTTCCGGCGACGAATTCTTTCCGGTGGCGATATAGACCGATTGTCTTGTTTCTAGCAGACTATTATGAATGGGAAAATTCAAGCTAGCGCTAGCAATAACGATTGCAGGTTGCTCGGGTAAACCGTTGATGCGCCGCCATTCGAGCAAATCTTTGTCCGTGACCTGCAAAATATTGCCTAATCGTTTTTCGCCCAATGCGCGCATGTAGCCGCCATGTGTTATCAGACAATCGGCTTGTGCATGCAACTCCATGAATAAACTGAAATCGGAAGCCGTCGTTAAATGCTTCGGAATATAGGAAAGGCCTTTATCAATGTCCTCTAGTGCGATACGCCCGTCTAAGCTGGAAAGAAAGTTAGCATAGACGAAAGGCAATCCCGGACGTCCTAATTCATGGACTCTATGCGTCAAATACAAGCCATTGATAGGCACTTCCTGGGATGGGGGAGGATAAAGACGTAAGAGTTTTTTTGTTGAGTCGTTTCGAGTCATGATTTACCGTAAGACTTAATAGCAAGTAAAGGCTGTCGATTATCCCCCGAACCGAAACAAAAGAGCATAAAGCAAATAGACGATTTCTTGTAAACGGCAGGTCTAAGGAATATACACAAAATAACTTCTACGAGGTAATTGTTCAGCGCGATGGCAACATCCCGCAATCGCGGGAACTCTGTAGGGTACGCTGTGCGTACCATGAACGACCCCGCCAATATTATACTCATCGTAGATGAAAATTCGGCCTCGGGGTGCCCGTCAAAGGACGCCGTGAATACGTCCATGTAGGCTCTATGCCAGCTCCATGCTGGCAAAGCCTTTACCGAGCACCCCGAGGCCTCCTCCGGCACTGCCGAAATTTGAAGTGCGAAAGGTATAATCCAAACCCTTGTGGTTTGATCTGGCTAGGGTTTCGGACCTTAGGTACGCGCAGCGTACCCTACAATTTATGCATAACGATGAGCGTAGAGCGTCGAAGCGAGAATGGCGGGGGGCTGAATAGTTAATCTACGAAGGGTATAAATTACAAATGAATAACAAGTTATTGAATTAACTTTTTATTCCTCATGACCTTCATGGTGAAATGCTTTTTCTAAGATAAAAAATACAGAACATGGCCAAAAACATTAAGCAAAAACCATCTCCGGAAACTCAAGCGGAGGCGCTTAAAATCGCCAAGGCGACGCAACGACCTGCGCAAACCAAAGAACAGACCAAATTGATTGCCCAAGGAATCGAAAAAGGCATCGATCTTTACAAGAAGCAGCAAAAGGAAAAGGCGAGAGAGTTGAGCCGGAAGCTCAAGAAAGTTTCCGGTCAACAATCGGATTCTGCCGGGTCTGAAAATCAGACTATTGTTGAGCGGGTCGTTTACCGGCAACACTGGTTGCCTTGGTTATTATTGGTTCTGAGTTGGTTGGGGTGGGGATTTTATTTTTTTATTTTCCAACAGTAGGCGAGCGCTCTTGCCAAATTGTTAATGCCTGTTTTTCAAGCTGCCACGGTCCTCCGCTTGTCATAATACGCAAATCCCACGCCTATTATTCTAAATTCGGCAAGCACTCCACGCAAATCACGAAATACACGAAAGTAACCCTGCGGTTACATACTCCCATCTGATCGTAAAAGCGTCTCATTGTCGCCGAACACGAGTTACCGACCCATCACAAAGCTCATAGTTACAGGGCTTTATTTATCGCGAAATCCTTAGAAACAAGCGCTGCCAAAAAGTCTGTCGCCTTACTGCTGCGTATGCGAAAGGTCGTAAAAGTATCGAATCGATAGAAAACTTATGCAATATATATATTGTATAAGTTTCATTATTATGACATAGTGGCTTCACCCGGCGTTTTTCAAGAACCGATTATTCAGTCGAAAGTCATTTTTTTATTCGATTGCCGGATGTTTCGGTTAATGGAAATCGCAGGTTTCGATGTCGGGATTTTTAGAGGGTGAATTCATGCCTTCCGATTGTGATATCGACCGAGGTGTCGGAGACTGATGAGGATTGATGTCCGTCAATGCTTAGGCGAAACGGCTTGTCCCTTATTTTTATGCAAAACAACAAGTCTTCGGTAACTTTTTAATTCAATGAGGCAATCGATATGTATAAAACACTAGCAGTCTCTATGTTTGCCGGGTTGATGGCATTTTCCATGCTTGCTGGAGCCGAGACAGGGTCTGTTCATTTGATCACACTGAAAGCGGTGGCTCTGGACTCCGGTCAATTAGCCTATCAAATGGTCAAGCACAAGATTAAAAGCCCTTCCGGTAAAGTCGAAGACATCACGCAACGTTACAGTCAGGAGGCATCGATACCGGGGCCGGCTATCGTTATGACCGAAGGCGATAAAGCAGAAGTCACCTTGGAACACGGCATCAAAAGTTCCAGCGATCCGGTCAGTATTCATGTTCATGGCGTACATTACAAAATCGACAGTGACGGAACCATGAAAATACTAAATCACGTTAACGACCAAGCAGCTTTTCCAGGTAAACCTTACACCTATAAATGGACGGCTGCAGTAGGCACGGCGGGTACTTGGCCTTATCACGACCATACTTTCGGTAATCCTATGTTAGGTGCCGAAGACAAAGGTTTATATGGAACGTTGATTATCAATCCGAAAAGCGGCAAGGTGCCGGCCCTGATCGACGGCAAAGTTCAAAACGTGGCTATAAAAGATATTAAGCGGGACTTTATTCTGTGGATGCATGAAACCACGTTCTGGGGCATGGAAGTCAATAATATCGCGAACCGTCAAGTACCGCTTTGGACTAATCCCACACTAGGCGCTCGTGAGAACGAACTGGTTCGTTTCCACGTCATCGGTATCGGCACAGGTTTTCATACCTTTCATCTTCATGCCCATCGCTGGATTCAACCCGGCACGACACATATCGTCGATACCTTCAATATCGGGCCGATTCAACGCGAATCGTTCGTAGTCAAGGCCGGCGAAGGCGTCGGTCCGGGCATGTGGCATTACCACTGCCATGTATTGCAACACATGCAGAGCGGCATGATGGGCGGGTTCAAAGTCTTCGAATCGGCCAGAAATTAATCCTAAAACAAATATAAAAATTGGAAGGTGAATATCATGAAGAGCTACAAGAAAACTTATTTAGCAACGATGATTGCCGGCATTATGTTGAGCTGGAATGCCCAGGCGGCTAAAGCCGACTTGGATGACGCTATCCTAAGCACGCCGGGTTTGATGCCTTCGGCAACCTTGGAAATGACCGACGAGCCCGGTTTGTGGTTTAAAGACCCGGTAGACGGAGATGCCTTGGTGGTGATAAAGCCGGGGCAAGCGGTACAAATAAAAATGGGCGATACCCGAACGGAACACACCATAACCAGCTTGCTTTGGCCAGCGGGAGCGAAGGATTTTCCGATCGATCAAGAACAACCGTCTAACGTGAGTATTACTGAAGCTTTGAACTCGCCGGGGCTTTATGTCTTTACCTGTAAAGTTCATCCTTATATGTTCGGTGCCGTCGTGGTCGACGATCCGGCAACCGAAGGTCTCGATATCGGCTCCGAACTGGCCTTGGTGACCGGCATAAAAGTCCCGGCCGATAGCGATATCGCCAAGCGTTTGCTGCGGACCTTTTTCGTGGTTACCACGCCGGACTTATGGCGCGATTATCGGGAGCCGGAATGGAAAGTGAACCTTCCGGATATACCCTTGAATATCAAAGGCCAAACCATCAGTCTCAGCGCATTGAGCTTGTCCATGCCGAATAAGTTGTTCAATCCCAAAACGCCCGGTGTCGGCGAGGTTTGGGTGAATACCCAATTTGAAATGATCGAAGGGAAAACGAAGCCCGGTTCGGCGACCCGTATCGACGCGGCTAACTGGAAATTGGTCAACAAAGTCAAGGGCGTCGAGCAAGATCTAAATCACCCGCATAATATGTGGTCCGATAAGCGCTATCAATATATTTATCAGACGCAATGGTTCGATAAAAGACTGATGACCTTCGAGCGCGATAGCGGTAAAGTGACCAGTAACGTCGAAGTCGGTGAATCGCCATCGCATGTTTTGACGCGTCCCGGTGATGATAATCTGTATGTCGCGATCAACAATAGCGAGCATGTCGTTAAAATGAAAGGCGGCAGCCGCCCTGCTGCAATCAAAAGCATCAGCACCGGGAAAAATAGCGGACCTCATGGGCATTTTATTACCGATGACGGAAAATATATGGTGACCCCGAATGCCTTGGCAAGTAGCGTGTCGGTCGTCGATCTCGACACCGAAAAAAATACCATGATTCCGACCGGAGGCATCATTCCGATCGCGGTTTGGGGAATGCCTGACGGTCAACGCGCCTACGCCGCCAATCTGTTGGGGACGCCGCCGCTGTTAAGCAGTTTGACGGTTATCGATATTCCGGGCAAGAAGAAATTGTCCGACATCGACCTGGCCGCCGATTACGACCCGATTTCCGGAAAAATCAGCGGCGAGGCATACGGCTTGTTGCCGATACAAACGCCGGTTAGCCCGGACGGTAAGTATGTGGTGACCGCGAATACCTTGAGCATGAGCATCACGATTGTCGATACCGGAACGAATAAAGTCGTTAAAAGCTTGCCTTGCGAGGCGGGTTGTCATGGCGTTCATTTCGGCATGAAAAAAGGCGGCGGTTACTATGCTTATGTTGCCAGCAAATTCGCGAACAACTTGATAGTTGTGGATATGGACAAGCTCGAATTGGCCGGCAATATTTTGTTGGCCGATAGTAAAGATAGCAGTATAAAAGCCCATAACGGCATGGGCGGGCAGGGCGTGCTGCCGTTGCCGTTGGTTGAACACGGCTATTTGGCGCAAACCTTGAAATTGAGCGGAAAAAAAGAGCTGAGTCCGCAAGTGGAAGGCTGGTTAAAGCAATTAACTAAGGAACAAAAAGGGATTTGATTTGCTGATTGCAGATCAAAATTCGGCACCGGTGGGCCGTCAAAGGTCGCCGTGAATCTCGATTTTGCATAACGCCATGGATGGCATGAAGTTACCTGATTAGCAAGTTTCTTCAGCTAAAGCCCAAAGATCAGCATATCCTTAGCAGG
>NZ_JBNGHF010000042.1:0-36137 GCF_050611805.1 Methylotuvimicrobium sp. | reverse complement strand
AATGGGCTATGGAATTTAGGTGCTGGGTGAATACGTCCGTGTAGGCTCGACGGCGGAATCTGATTGCCATGGATGGCATGAATGCAGATTTTGCATTACGCCATGGACGGCGTGTATTAGAGCAATGCAGGAGCAATTGCCGAGGAGCAAAAATCTGCCCTGCCGCCGACGCCTGCCGGTCGAGCAACCGCACCCTCTTCGGAACCAACATTGTTTTTCATATCGAAAAATTAGATAAAGAGCCCTAATCTACGAACTTTCACAGTAAGTTTCCCTAGAAAGAGTGAAAAACATATAATGCTCAGTTAAATGCACTCCCTTCATTTAACATCCTTTGAGTCATGACAACCGGCAATCTCTACATCATTTCCGCACCTTCTGGAGCTGGTAAAACCAGTTTGGTTAAACAGTTAACGGAGGAGCTCGACAAGCTGACCGTTTCGATTTCCCATACGACGAGGCAACAACGTCCCGGAGAAGTCGACGGGCAGGATTATTTTTTTGTTTCGGTCGATGAATTTAAGACAATGCTTTCCGAGCAGGCATTTCTTGAACATGCTCAGGTATTCGATAACTATTATGGAACCGCTCGGCAGACCGTTGAGGAAAGTCTTAATGAAGGGATCGATGTGATACTCGAAATCGATTGGCAAGGGGCGCAACAAATTAAAAAAATACTGCCGGATTGTATTGCTATTTTTATTTTACCTCCTTCAGTTAGCGTATTGGAGCAGCGCTTGCGTAATCGAGGACAGGATAGCGAGGAAACAATTGCTCGGCGCATGCGCGATGCGGTGACGGAAATGAGCCATTACGGCGAATACGATTATATGATTGTTAATGATGTATTCGAACGCGCACTGAATTCGTTAATAAGTATCGTCGTTTCGCATCGTTTCCACATCGATAAACAAAGGGAAGCATTGCAGAGTCTGTTACAGGAGTTATTGAGCCGCGAGCAAAAATGATAGCTCCCGGCTCAATTGCCGAAAATCTTTCGTAAGTTGGTTACGGTTCAAATGGCATTTCTGCGACTTCCAGCGTTTTGCGGCGCCTATCGCCTTTTCTTCGGTCTGCAAATTCAATATCAGAATGGTTTTTTCTGATCCGAGGATCGTTTTGCCAGCAGCGGTGAAAATATTCACGCACGATAATCATTTTTCCGTTAATTGGTTGTTTGTTAAGCTTTTTTATCACTCTTGCTCCGGCTGAATCGGGCTCAACTCTGACTAGCCCGTGATATTCATGGGTGTTACGAGTGCTGTCTGTTATTTGTAATATTTTTATCGTGTTAATGTAGCCTTTCTTGGTAAACAATCCTCCGTTCAGTGCCGGCTCGATGAATGATTTGATTTCAAATTTGTTGGTGTCAGACGGAATTCTTCTCATAAAAATGATCATGTCAGTACCACGTGTTGCTTGTTATTTTGAAACGATTCGCTTATTTTGTCGTGTAGTGTAAATCGTTGAAATAGTTAAATAAGTTATATTGCCGGCTGCTGCGATTAGCGATTTAGGGGGCTCGCTGAGCTCTTTGTTTCCGGCTTAGGGACGTTAACTTTAAAACGCAAATTAACACCATTACTAATCACCTGCAACTGTGTTACGGGGCTACGAAAGCAGAAAAAATGTCTATCAACTTAAGATTGGATATATCCCTTTTTGGTTCGATTTCTTTTATTTTGTTCTACTCAGAGCGTCTAATATTTATCCTTTTTTAGTGTAAAGACTCATGCATAAGATAGCGTCTCGGTTTACGCAATCGGTTATCATCCAAATCATCGAGTTGGGTAACGGCCTAATCAACGATACTTTTTTAATCGATACGGTATCCGGGCGTTTTGTTCTGCAACGGATCAATCGTCGGGTTTTTGCCGAACCTAAGTTGATTGTGACCAACTTGACCGAACTTAATAACTATATAACGCAACAAGCTGAATCCGACCTTAAGCTGCGTATTCCTGCCATCGTCAAAACAATTTCCGGAGAAGCTTATTATCAAGATGAGCGGGGCGAGATCTGGCGAGCGCTGCAATATCTCGAAAATACGATGAGTTTCGAAACGGTCGAAGACATTAAGCAAGCTGAGCAAACAGGATTTGCGTTAGGCTATTTTCATCGTTTAGCCAGTGGTTTGAGTATCGATCGTTTGCACGATACCTTGCCCGGTTTTCATATCGCGCCGGCTTATTTGCGGCAATATCAACAAGTTCGTCAAAAGACGGCAATTCAAGATTCAGCAGAAGTTCGGTATTGCGTTGATTTTATCGATCGACTGCAAGCGTTGCCGGAAGTGTTGGAAGAGGCAAAACTAAGAGGAGTATTGGCCGAGCGCGTGATTCATGGCGATCCTAAGTTGAATAACTTTTTGTTCGACCGCGATACGCATCGGGTTGTCAGTCTGATCGATTTAGATACCGTCAAGCCCGGTCTGGTCCATTACGACATAGGCGATTGCATCCGTTCGTTATGCCATATCGAAAGTTCCGACGATTTCGATACGGCGATTTGCGAAGCGGTGTTAACGCATTACTTGACCGAAACGCGAGCGTTTTTTACCGAACACGACTATTTCTATCTTTATCCGGCGATACGGCTGATTCCATTTGAATTAGGTTTGCGGTTTTTTACCGACTATTTGTCAGGTAATGTTTATTTTAAAGTTTCCGAGCCGAAACAAAATCTATGGCGGGCTGTAGCGCAATTCAGATTTTGCGAGAGTATTGAGCGGCATAAGAAATCTATCGAAAAAATCATAACAAAACTGGCTCCGACTGCTTCGAAATTTCAAGTGCGAAAATGATATTTATGAAATAATCCGCGGCTTTAAATCATCTTGCCGAAGTAGCATGCTGCGACTGACCGAACTAAAATTGCCACTCGATCATCAACCGGACCAGCTAAAAACCGCGATTATCGAAAAATTAGTCATTAAACCTTCCGAGCTACTGAAATATACGATATTTAAACGCAGTTATGACGCCCGCAAGCGTGGCGCAATCATGCTGATTTATTCGGTGGATGTCGAAACCACGAAAGAAGCGGAAATTAAGCAACGTTTAGCCAAGGATCCGCAGGTTCGTCCGACGCCGGATATGGCTTATCGCTTTGTTGCGAAGGCGCCCGATGGTCTGGCCAAACAGCCGGTTGTCATCGGTACCGGGCCTTGTGGTTTGTTTGCCGGTTTGGTTTTGGCGCAAATGGGATTTCGTCCGATTATTCTGGAGCGAGGCAAAGCGGTGCGTGAGCGGACTGTCGACACTTTCGGGTTGTGGCGTAAGCGAGACTTTAACCCGGAGTCGAATGTGCAGTTCGGCGAAGGCGGTGCCGGTACCTTTTCGGACGGCAAACTCTATAGCCAAATCAAGGATCCGGGCTATCGCGGTCGTAAAGTTTTGACCGAGTTCGTTAAAGCCGGTGCGCCGCTTGAAATACTCTATGTCAATAAACCGCATATCGGTACGTTTAGGCTGGTTTCAATGGTTGAATCGATGCGCGCCGAGATTGAAGCCTTGGGCGGTCAAATTCGTTTTCAAAGCCGGGTCGAGGATGTCGAAATTGACAATGGTCAGGTCAAGGGCGTAGTGCTTGCCGGAGGTGAGCGTATCGATACCGAGCATGTCGTGTTGGCGGTTGGTCACAGTGCGCGGGATACTTTTGGCATGCTGTATCGACGGGGTGTCTATATCGAGGCCAAGCCGTTTTCTATCGGTTTTCGGATCGAACATCCTCAATCGATGATCGATCAATGCCGTTTCGGGTCGCAGGCCGGACATCCGTTATTGGGTGCGGCCGATTACAAATTAGTGCATCATTGCCGTAACGGTCGCGCAGTGTATAGTTTTTGCATGTGCCCGGGCGGTACGGTGGTCGCGGCAACCTCGGAGCCTGGTCATGTCGTGACCAACGGTATGAGCCAATATTCGCGCAACGAACGAAACGCCAATAGCGCGATCGTCGTTGATGTCGCTCCGGCCGATTTTCCCGGCACCCCTTTGGCCGGTATTGAGTTTCAACGTCGATGGGAACGAAAAGCTTTTGAATTAGGCGGCGGTAATTACGATGCGCCTGGGCAATTGGTCGGCGATTTTTTGGCGGGCCGGCCTTCAACCCGTTTAGGTTCGGTATTGCCGTCCTATACGCCGGGGTTGCATTTATGCGATTTGGCTTCGGCACTGCCGGATTTTGTGATCGAGGCGATCAAAGAAGCGTTGCCGGCATTCGACAAACAAATCAAAGGTTTTGCTATGCATGATGCGGTATTGACGGGTGTCGAAACAAGAACGTCTTCGCCTATCCGTATCAAACGGGATGAGTGCTTGCAAAGCCTGAATACTCAGGGTTTATTTCCTGCCGGAGAAGGCGCCGGTTATGCCGGCGGCATTCTGTCCGCGGCTGTCGACGGTATCAAGGTGGCGGAAGCGGTCGCTTTGGCAATCGTTAATCCTTAACGGCTTCTGTTTTGCTGGCGGTAGTTTTTTTGTTGTTCCTGACGATGCCTCGGATGACAAACAATGCTAATAGAATGAAACCGTAAAACAAAGGTCGGGTCAGATCGGCTTTTACGGTCAAGGCGAAATGTAAAATAGCGAGTAAGCCGATTACATAGACTGCGCTGTGCAGTTTTTTCCAGTTTTTCCCGAGCTTTCTCATCATGTTATTGGTTGATGTAACAGCCAACGGGACAAGCAGTAGATAAGCCAATAAACCCACCATTACAATGGGACTGTTGTAGAGGTCTTCAATAATAAGGGCAAAGCTGAACGAATGTTCGAAACCGATAAAGATGAGAAAATGCACCGAGCAATAAAAAAAAGTGAACAAAGCGACGACGCGCCTGTATTTTTGCAGGCCGGGTTGTTTGAAAATCATCTTAGCCGGCGTAAACGCCAACGTAATCAGCAGAAACCTTAACGACCAGATGCCGCTTTCTTTCGCCAGCGCTTCGACCGGGTTAGGCCCGAGCGAGTCGGTCAAGGCATTCCATAGCATCAGCAGAAAAGGAATCAGAGCGATTATAAAAATGACGCATTTGATTTCGAAGGTCGATAACTTGTTCATCCGACCGCCGATTTCGGATATCCGTGATTATTCATGGGGCAATCACCGGTTGATTTTTGTTTTATTTTGAAGCCAATCTTAACCGTGGCTTAAAAATTAACTTACCACTTTATCGAGATAAGACAACAGTTATCCCACTCATTTAACCGATATAGCTATCCACGCCGGAAAGCAATAGGTCGTATTGCATTTCGGTCGTCTCCTTGATTAAGTAAGCCGGCACGCCTTTGACGATGTTGCCGGGGGCGCCGACCCAGCCGACAGCATCCGAGGGGCCAAGACTTAAGACATAGCCGATATCGCGGTGCATGTAAGGCAAACAAAAACGGGTCAATCCGGCTTCCAACAGAATGTTTTTGGCTGCTGCCCGTCCTTTACGCAGAGCAGATTGAGCCGTCATCGAGTTCGACCCCATCATATCGTAATGCGAACAATCGCCGGCGGTAAATATCCGCGTCAAAGTTTCCTTGTCTAAGCGAATTTGTCCTGAACTATTGGCATGCCATAGCGTTTGCGGTTTTTTCCCTGTGAGCAGCAAGGTTAGCTGCGAATCCGAAATTTCACGACGTTCGCCCTGTTTCTGTACAAGACACGCCGTTTGTTCGGGGCTACTTTCAAAATGCCACTCCGGCATGAATGCGATTCGCTTTTCGATCATACGTTGTTCGACATAATCACCGAATGCATGCGGAAATCGGCCCAGCAATTTTGCATGCGTATCGTACACATTTAGCCGAAACTCGACATGCATCGCTTTTAAGACATGGTCTATTTCAAATGCGAATTGGATGCCGGTCGGGCCGCCTCCAATTAGGTTGATCGTTTTTCCCGGTCCGCCATTGCTAACAAAGCGTTCAAGAATTTCGGCCCCTGAATTCAGTGTCAATGCAGTCAAGTCATAAAAATTAGGCCGGCGAAGCGGCGTACCGGAAGAAGCTCCGGTAGTTATCAGCATAAAATCGAAGGGCAGTATTTCCGTGTCGGTCTTAATAGCCCGTTGATCTTGCCAGTCTTTTAGCCGGTTTTCATTGATATCGACGGCGTATTGCCGATGGTCAAATTGAAAACGTTCGGCCAATGTCTTATAGGAAATGCGAATGCTTTCCAGAGGTCTATGTATGGTTTCGTGTAGTCTCGTGATGATCAAGTGCCAAGGTTTCGGGTCGATCAACGTAATGCGTGCATCGGGAGCCGCTTTTCTCAGCGTTATCAAGGCCGACAAACCTGCATAGCCACCGCCGACGATGACGACATGTAACGGTTGGCCGTCTTGGTTTTCGGAGCTATCAATAGTGTTGTGCGTGGATGTCGTATTCATGGTTTCGCTGGCTTAAGAGGTTCGGGTTACTGAGTCCGAAGTATATATTATCGTCTGAGACTGGCGTTCGAAAAATTTAAGGATAAACTGGCAAGTAGAAAATGATATTGCCAACTGATGACCTGCCATAACAAATCACTTTATATCGTTCGTCGCGACATGCGTATCGATGACAACACGGCTCTGAATGAGGCATTGCGCTTGTCGGAACAAGTGCAGGCTTGTTTTATCTTCGATCCGTCTCAGATTGATGAGCATCCTTATAAAAGTAGGCCGGCGCTGCAATTCATGCTACAAAGCCTGGACGATTTACGGGAGCAATTTCGAGAGCGGGGCGCATATTTGACTATTGTGCGTGGCGAACCCGAGAAAATAGTAAAAGATTGGGTGCTTGCTTGCGGTATCGAGGCCGTATTTGTCAACCGCGACTACACGCCGTTCAGTCGGCATCGCGATTATCGCTTACAGCAAGTTTGTATCGAGCTCGGCATCGCATGGCATTCATGCGCGGATGTGCTATTGAACGAGCCGGAACAGGCCCTCAAAAGCGATGGCTCGGCTTATAAAGTATTTACCGCTTTCTACAATAATGCGCGAAGGATTCCTGTCGGCTTGCCGCAAACTTTGGCGGAAGGCTGTTTTTGCGCACCGCCGGAATGCCCGTTGTACGATTACGAGCCGCTCAAAACAAATGCCGGTTCGAACGTGCAGGGCGGGCGTCGACAGGCGTTGGCAATTTTCGATACTCTGGAAAACCTTAAAGAATATCAAGCCCGGCGGGATTACCCGGCTTTGGCCTCGACCAGCCTGTTGTCGGCGCATTTGAAATTCGGCACCGTTTCGATACGCGAGGCTTTCTATGCCGTACAATGCGTGCTGGGTGACGATCATCCCTTGCTGCGTCAATTTTACTGGCGCGATTTTTTTACGCATATCGCTTACCATTTTCCCGAGGTATTTGGGCATGCGTTCGTGCGCAAATACGACGCATTGCCGTGGCAGAATGATCAGACACAGTTTTATGCCTGGGCCGAGGGAAGAACCGGTTTTCCGATCGTCGATGCCGGGATGCGCGAATTGAATCGAACCGGTTATATGCATAACCGTGTGCGGATGATTACCGCGTCTTTTTTAGTCAAGGATTTGCATATTAGCTGGCGCTGGGGCGAGCGTTATTTCGCGCAGCACTTGGTCGATTACGATCCCTGCGTGAATAACGGCAACTGGCAGTGGGCCGCGTCGACCGGTTGCGATGCCCAGCCGTATTTCAGAATTTTCAATCCTTGGCTGCAACAACAGAAGTTCGATGCGGATTGTGCCTATATTTATCGATGGATACCCGAATTACGCTCGTTCGTACCGAGTATTATTCACCGTTGGGATAAAAAGTTTGCGGCCTGCGACTATCCGAAACCGATCGTCGATCACCGGCTCGAGAGCGAAAAGGCCAAGGCGATGTTTCGCGGGATTGAATGAAACGGCAAATTGGCGTTACTGTAAAGCTAAGCCTATGCAAAGCATTTCCTGATTAGCAAGATGCTTCAGCTTGCTGAAGCCAAGTGTCCAAGCAGGGGCCAGTCGTAGTAGCAAAAACTACAATATGCTGTTACCCAAGCTCCAGCTCTCATCGTTATACATAAATTGTAGGGTACGCTGCGCGTACCAAAGCCGTGCCCTGGCGGTTCGGTTGGCACATGAATATCGCGGGGTTACCATAGTACGCACAGCGTACCCTACGCGGCCCACCTAGCGTTAGGTGAGAGGCCGAGCACCCCGGCGCCTCCTCAGGCACTGCCGAAATTTGAAGTACGAAAGGTATAGGTGAAACGGTAAACTTTGTGGGGTCGAAGTCGTAGGAGGCGCATCGCAATCTTTTTTTAGCTTGGTGGCTTTGGAATGCTTGCGTAATAGGCTACAAGACGGTGCCTACACTATTCAAATTTCAATGTTTGAACACAGGAAAACCATGAAACGTATCATATTAATCGGATTGTTATTTTTAACGGGATGCGTCGATTTGCCGGAAGGTATTACGCCGGTCGGCAATTTCGAAGTCGAGCGCTATCTAGGAAAATGGTATGAGATAGCTCGACTCGATCACCGTTTTGAAAGAGGTTTGACCCATATTTCCGCCGAGTACAGTTTGAGAGAAGATGGTGGCCTTAAGGTAATCAACAAGGGTTACAATACCGAATACCAGGAATGGGATAGTGCCGAAGGCAAGGCTTATTTCGTTGACCAGCCCGATATCGGCCGCCTGAAAGTTTCTTTTTTCGGACCGTTTTACGGCGGGTACAACATCATTGCATTGGATAAGGAAAACTATAGTTATGCGATGATCGCGGGTCCCGATCGCGATTATTTATGGATTTTATCGCGGACGCCGATGCTAGCCCCTGAGATTGTCGAGCGATTGGTTGCTCAAGCGAAGGAGTTAGATTTTGCGGTTGATCAGTTGATTTATACCGAACAAACACAAACACCGTGAAGCTATATCGCCTTTATCGACGTCAGTCATTGAGGCTTTCTTTGTCGGAAGCGTGGTATTTTTTTTCTTCGCCCCATCATCTGAATGACATTACGCCGGAATTTTTCAACGTGAGGATTACATCCGACGTTCCGGATCGAATTTATGCCGGTCTATTGATCGCTTATCGAATGAAGGCGGTATTCGGCTTTCCGATGACATGGCTTTCAGAAATTAGCCATTGCGATGAACCGAATTATTTTATTTATCAACAGCGAATCGGGCCTTTCAAATTTTGGAGCCATGAAGTGCGTCTGACAGAACAAGGCCAAGACGTTGTTTTAGAAGATATCATGTTTTACGCGATGCCTTTAGGTTGGCTAGGCGTTATACTCAATCAATTATTGATTGCCGACAGGCTCGACCGGATTTTTGCGGTCCGGCGTGACTATATCAAGGCAAAATGGGGGAGTGATGATTAAACGGGAGATATTGATAATGCTATGTTTTGCGTGGTTCATTAAAAATGCTCAGGCAGAAAGCGCGCCTGGCTTGGTCGACGGTCACTTGAAAAATTGCCCGGGTTCGCCTAACTGTGTGAACAGTGAGCAGGACGATATCGAACCGATAGCCTTCGGCGATCTTTCGGTGGATGAAGCATGGCAAAAGCTGCAGCAGGCAATTAGCGGCGAAGGCGGCGAGTTGAAAAGTGTTTCCGGCGACTATCTCTGGGCGATTTTCAAAACGCCGATGCTGCGTTTTACCGATGACGTCGAAGCCAGACTCGATTCCGGTAATCGGCAAATTCATTTGCGTTCCGCATCGCGTGTCGGTTATTCCGACTTTGGAACCAATCGTAGGCGTCTGGAATCTATTAAAAACCGTTATCAGCGGTTGTCGAAAGCAGCAGATTGATAGCGCTTGGATATGGCACCATGGAGTGACTATGATGAACGAACACGCACATAAAATCAGGGTTGGCATTAGCAGTTGCCTGCTTGGCGAGGAAGTCCGTTTTGATGGCGGTCATAAAAGCAATGCCTATATTCGTAAAACCTTGAGCCATTATTTCGAGTTTGTGCCTTTTTGTCCGGAGGTTGAGAGCGGCATGAGCATTCCGCGCCCGACAATTCAGCTCAGATATACCGATCGAGGCGTCCGCTGCGTCGGCGTCAAGGACCACAGTATCGATGTGACCGATCAGTTACTTGGCTGTGCTGAACAGCAGCGGAACTGGCTTGCCGGATTATGCGGGTATATCCTGAAGAAGGATTCGCCGAGTTGCGGAATGACGCGAGTCAAAATATATCGAGAGGCTCATGCCGATCGGGTCGGCACGGGTATTTTCGCGCAATTCGTCAAAGACCATTTTCCGCTGTTGCCGATGGAAGAAGAGGGGCGTTTAGGCGACCCGAGGTTGCGCGAGAATTTTATTCAACGGGTCTATGTGATGTATCGATGGAAATTGTTGTGTGCTGAGCCGATAACACCGAGTCGGCTAACTATCTTTCACAGCCAGCATAAACTGATTGCGATGAGCCACGATCAGAACGAGGCGAGGGACCTCGGGCGCTTAGCCGCCAGTGCCGTTAAAGGCAACGCCCAGGAAATTGCAGGGCAATATGGAACTGCCTTAATGCGCTGTCTTAAAAAAACGGCAAGCCGGGGTAATCATGTCAATGTGTTGCAGCATATTCAAGGTTATTTGAAAAAATCGCTCGATGCGGACGATAAAGCCGAATTGACCGAAACGATAGAGCGTTATCGCTTGGGGTTGTTGCCGTTGATCGTGCCGGTCACGCTGCTTCGTCATCATTTTCGCAGACAGCCTGACCCATTTATCGAGCAATCCTATTATATGTCGCCTTATCCTGAAGAATTGACGGTATTGAATGAGATTTAAGATTGGGCTCTCAATCATTTTCCTTTTTCCTCGTTCCCACGGTGGAGCGTGGGAATGCATCTCTGTCTTGTTATTGCAACCAGGGTGTGGGTTCCCACAGTGGACCTTGGGAACGAGGAAAAAAGTGAAAGATGAAAGGGGAAAGATGAAGGATGTGTTCTGTGGGAGTGGTTCCTAGTTCCTTTCTCGGGAAATCTCGTAGCTTCAAGGTGTTATTTGTCACTAAATTGCAAGTTTAGCCCGTGTTTTTTTTAGATGCGCATTTTTCTGGCTTTTTGTTTAATCATCGTACTGTGGTCGACAACGCCTTTAGCGATTAAATGGAGTGGCGAAGGTCCAGGGTTTTTATTCGGCGTTGCCGCGCGTATGGTTATTGGGCTGGCTTGTTTGTTGCCTTTTGTCTTATTTGCCCGGCGTAAATTTCCTGTCGATCGAAAGGCATGGTTGACTTATTTTGCGGTCACGTTGCAAATTTACGGAGCGATGCTGTCGGTTTACTGGGCAGCACAATTTATACCGTCCGGTTGGATCTCGGTTATTTTCGGGTTGACACCGATGCTGACTGCGTTCATGTCGGCATTATGGCTCAATGAACGCAGTCTTGGCTTATTGCAATTAATTGCTTATGGATTGGGGCTTGCCGGCTTATTCGTGATGTTCGGCACGGCTATGGATATTAGCCGGGATGCCGCAATGGGTATCGGCGGCGTGACGCTTGCGGCATTTTTGCAATCGGCCAGCTCGGTTTTAGTCAAACGCATTGGTGCGGCCTTGCCGTCGGTAACGCAAGTGACCGGCGGTTTGTTAATAGCAGTGCCGTTGTATTTGATTACCTGGTATCGAGGCGACGGCGTTTGGCCCGATGTCATTCCGGTGCAGAGTCTGTTATCGATTGTGTATTTGGGAGCCGTTGCCACGACGATTGGATTTGCTCTGTATTATTATGTGCTGATACATGTTCCGGCGACAAAGGTTGCCTTGATCACCTTAGTGACGCCGGTTATGTCGCTATTAATCGGCAATGCGGTCAACCGCGAACCACTTAATGAAAAGGTTCTAATTGGCGCTGGCTTAATCATGGGCGCCTTGCTGCTGCATCAATACAGCAGTTTATTCAGGCGTAAAGAAAAAAACAAAACAGCGATCGTTCCGGAGGGCTAATGCTGGATTTTTTAAAACCGAAAAACGTTAAAATTGCCGAGTCAGTCGCACGACTGTTTCATCCGATTCTTCACGACATAAAGTCTAGTAATGACGGGGCTTTGCCGGTATCGGTATTGCAGGATGATTATTTGATCGGCTATTTGGCGGGGTCGGTAGCAGTGGCCGCGAGTTTTGCGGGCATAACGAATCCTAAGATTAACGGGCTTACCAATCTACACTTTTTTGAACGCTTGTTTCCGAAGCACGGCATGACTATTTGTCGGCAGCACCCGGAAAAAATGTCTTCTTCTGAAGAATATTTGTCAGCCTACCAAGAAGGAGTGGAGGGCTTTAATAAAATAATTGGCGGTTTAGGCGGCAAGGGTTTAAAAGATATAACAGCTAATGACGTGGATTTAGGATCATTAAGCGAGCATATAGCGCATGTTTATCCTCTAACAAGCTAGAAAACCAAAAATATAGCCGGTGGACGTCTAATTGCTGCTATGAATTAATGCCTGGTATCTCAATCCGTATATTATCGTCACCCGATTTTTCTTAATTGTGTGATTTCAAAATGGCCTTTCGCAGGTTTTCTGAGTAATTCGATTAACACCATGGCTCGGGTTTCTCCATCGGTCATTTGATAGATCCCTTCAAGACCTGCAAATGGTCCCGAAATGATTTGGACTTTGTCTCCTTCGGAGAACAATCGTTCAGGTTCAATGTTTTGTATACGGTCTTCGATTGTGCGGAGAGTTTCAATTAAATCGTCGGGCACTTTAGCCGCTTCAGTGCCGAATTTGACCAAGTTTTGGACGCCGAGTGTGGAGCGAATCGGCGTCCAATTAGTTCCCTGTTTGAGATTGATGAATAGGTAGCGTGGAAAAAGCGGTTCTGAAGATACGGCAATGCGTCCACGCCGGATTTTTTCGATGGAACAGGAAGGCAAAAAGCATTCGAAATCCTGTTTTTGTAGATTTTCGAGCGCGCGTTTTTCTTGTTTGGGTTTAGTGTGGATAACATGCCAAGTCATTTTGTCACTATTTCTGAAATTTTCGCAGTCTGATTTGTAGTGTTAGTGGATGTATAACGAAATATTTTATTCAATCTTTGTTCCGTTGATGTCAATTGTTTTTCGCCGAGTTTTATTAGGAATCTTGGCGGCGAATTGTGATTTGCGATGAATAAAAAACAGCCGGTTGGCTTGATTGCCAGCCGGCTGTTTTTTGTTTAACGAGTCGGGTTATTTTTTAGCGGGATCGCTAAGTAAAATATCGCCCTTATTGTTTTCAACCGTTTTTTCTCCGATTCCGGAAACATTGGCTAATTCCTCGACGGATTTAAAGTCACCGTTATCGGTTCTATATTGCACGATCGCTTCGGCTTTTTTCAGACCAATGCCCTTCAGTGCTTCAGAAATCGTTTGAGCATCGGCATTGTTGATGTTGACCGGAGTTGCAAGTGCGTTAAACGACAGTAAAGCTAATAAAACTAGGATTTTGTTCATATTTTTCTCTCTCATTAAGTTTAACTTAAAAATAGGATAAAACATTTGAACAGTCTAAGTTTATAGCCAACCACGATCGCCTTAGTCTATTCGTTAGTAATGGTAGTCGTTCATTTGGATAATTCAAGCATCTCTAGCGAAATTATGAAAAAAGTTATGTTAGCGTTGGTAGTTGAAAAGACATCGAAAGCATCATCCCGGCAGGGATTGCCGGGATCTCGATTACAAGGACTTGAAAGCCTCTCGCCATCCATGGTCTATGGGCCCCATTAGTTCATGCCTGGGCGACGCTAAACTATTAACGCAAACATAACTAAAAAAACCGATTGTGTCTCTTAACGCCCGATCGCGTAATAAGCCAAACCGTTTTGTTTGACAAATGCTGGCTCGAACATATTGCGGCCATCGAAAATGACTTTGTCTCGCAAGTTTTGACTCAAGTAATCGAAATCCGGACTACGGAACTGCTTCCATTCGGTAACGATCGCTAACGCATCGGCATTTTCCAGCGCTTCGTTTTGGTCGTCGGTATAAATCAAGCCTTTTTTATTGCCGTAAATACGCTTAGCTTCTTCCAGCGCTTCAGGATCGTAAGCTCGAACGGTGGCGCCGGCATCGATCAGGGCTTCAAGTAGCACTCGGCTAGGCGCTTCGCGCATGTCGTCGGTATTTGGTTTGAACGATAATCCCCATATAGCGAAAACCTTGCCTTTCAAGTTGCCGTTGTAATGATGCTGGATTTTTTCGAATAAACGCTTTTTCTGTCGGTCGTTGACATTCTCAACGGCATTTAATAACTCGGCTTGATATCCGACTTGCTTTGCGGTCCGTTCCAATGCTTTGACATCCTTTGGAAAGCATGAGCCTCCGTAGCCGCAGCCCGGATAGATAAAGCTATAACCGATGCGACTGTCTGAGCCGATGCCTTGACGAACATGTTCGATATCGGCGCCCAGTTTTTCGGCCAAGTTAGCCAGCTCGTTCATGAAGCTGATTTTGGTTGCCAGCATAGCGTTCGCGGCATATTTGGTTAATTCGGCAGACCGAATATCCATCGTGATAACCCTTTCCCGGCTACGGTTAAACGGAGCGTAAAGGGCTTTGAGTAATTCGGCGGTTCTTGGGTTATCGGTTCCGACAACGATTCGGTCCGGCTTCATGAAATCGTCGAGCGCGGCGCCTTCTTTCAAAAATTCGGGATTCGACACGACGTCGAATTCCAAATCATTCTTGCCTCGTTCTTTAAGTACATGGATTATGGCTTCTTTGACTTTGTCGGCAGTGCCGACCGGTACCGTGGATTTATCGATTACGACTCGATAACCTTCCATGTGTTGGGCAATGCTTTTAGCGACCGCAAGAACATATTGCAAATCGGCTGAACCGTCCTCGTCAGGCGGTGTTCCGACTGCGATGAATTGAAATAAACCATGACTGACCGCTTCTTTGACATCGGCGGTAAACCGTAAACGGCCGGCTTCCTGGTTTTCTTTGACCATGGCTTCCAGTCCAGGTTCATAAATCGGGATGATGCCTTGCTTGAGTTTTTCGATCTTGGTTTCGTCGATATCCATGCAGATCACATCATTGCCCACTTCCGCCAAGCAAGTTCCTGTCACCAGTCCGACATAACCGCTTCCAAATACAGTGATTTTCATAATCTTTGAGTTACCCTTACAATATAAATACAGAATTTCCGATTTTCGAGCGAATGAGCCTCAACACTAACGCGCGATAGCCTATCATGATTGCCAACTTTTTCGAATCCTTTACAATCACCCAATGAAAAAACAACTTCCGTCAATTGAGCAGTTATTTTCAGGTTTTGTTGCCGAAGACGCCGCTCAAATTGAAAAGGCCTTGGCTATTGTCGACGAGGCTGATAGTAATCCGCTTAATATTAGACCAAAAGGGATTGCGGTCGCGATGATTTTGGGCAATGTTTATAGCGATTTGGCCAGCATACTGGCGGCGATATTAAGCGATTCACGATTAGCCGGTCGGTTAACCGAGGCCGAAATTAAGCAACAATTCGGCGAAACGGTTGCGGGGTTAGTCAAGGATGTCAAATGGCTCAATAACTTACGGGTTTACAGCCCGGAGTTAACGCGCGAGCCCAATCAAAATGAAACACTAAGGCGAATGCTATTGGCGATGACGCACGATGTGCGCTCGGTGCTGATCAAGCTGGCCTATCGTATCGAACGTTTGCGGGGTATGTCCGCGGAAGAGCCCGGTGTTCGGCGATTTATCGCGCAAGAGACGCTGGATGTCTATGCTCCGTTGGCGAACCGGCTTGGGGTGAGTCAATTTAAATGGGAGCTTGAGGATCTAGCGTTTCGCTATCTCGAGCCGGATAATTATAAGCGCATTGCCGAGTCGCTTGCCGATAAGCGAATTCATCGTGAAGATTGTATTCAAACATTCATAGAGGATCTTCGTCGAATTCTTAAGGAAGAAGGTATTTCAGCAAAGGTTTATGGAAGGCCTAAGCATATTTACAGCATTTGGAACAAAATGCGCCGCAAACAGTTAGCTATCGATGATCTTTACGATTTACTCGCAGTGCGCGTAATCGTCGATAGCTTGACGGCTTGTTATAGCGTATTAGGTTTGGCGCATAGTCACTGGAAATACATTCCTAAAGAATTCGACGATTACATCGCCAACCCCAAGGAAAATGGTTATCAATCCTTGCATACCGTGATCGTCGACCGAAAAGGTAATCGTATCGAAATTCAGATTCGCACACGTTCTATGCATGAATTTGCCGAATTAGGGGTTGCCGCGCATTGGCGTTACAAGGAAGGCAGTAAGCACAATGCTGCGACCGAAAAGAATATCGCTTCGTTACGCCAATTGCTCGAATATAAGGATAGCGGTGACAACTTAGTCGATAACTTCCGAACCGAACTTTTTTCTGACCGGGTCTTTGTGTTAACGCCGGCCGGAAAATTAATCGATCTGATCAAAGGCTCGACGCCTCTCGATTTTGCTTATGCGATACATACCGAGATCGGTCACGGTTGTCGCGGCGCGAAAGTCAACGGACGTATCAAACCCTTAACGTATAAGCTCAAGTCGGGCGATCAGGTTGAGATTATTACGATTAAAAACGGCGAGCCGAATCATAACTGGCTCGATCCGAACTTAGGTTATTTGAAAACACCGCGCGCGGTCGGGAAGGTCAGGAGTTGGTTTAGACAACAGCAGCAAGCCGAAAATGTTGTTTTCGGCAAACAAATTCTGGATAAGGAAAGTAAACGATTAGGCTTGAAGTCGGTTGAGCTGGATGAATTGCTCAGCTATTTCAAATTTAACAATGCCGAGCTTTTTTATGAAGCGATAGGTCGCGGCGATATCACCAATCGGCAGTTGGTCGCCGCGCTGAAAATTCCCGAATTCGCCGAGCCAGCCTATCCTTCCGCCAGAGGGAGCGAGAGCAAGCCGACGGCAAAATCGATCATCACCGTTGCCGGTATCGATAATGTGGTAACCAGTTTGGCGCAATGCTGTTGTCCGGTCAAAGGCGACGATATCATCGGTTTCATTTCGCATAAGCGAGGGATCACAATCCATCGGCGCGACTGCGAAAATATTTTGACGCTCAGTCCCGAACAGCAGCCGCAATTGATCGACGCCGAATGGAGTTCGGAGCAGCCATCGCGCCATAATGTACCGATTATTATCCATGCTTTCAATGCGCAAAACCTGCTCAGCGACGTGACTCGGATCATGATGTATGCTAAGGCACATATTATCGATGCCTCATTAAAAACGCATCCGGATTTATCGGCAATACTGACGATGACGATCAATATCGAAAGCACCGCCCAGCTAAGCTCGGTGCTCGGCAGAATCAGTCAATTACCGAATATATTGGAAGTCAAGCGTAAAACTTAATTTAAATCACAAACACATCGGCATGACCCAAAACAAACAAAAATATTTGGTATTAATCGACGGCTCGTCTTTTTTATTTCGCGCCTACCATGCAGTACCGCCATTGACCAGTCCGGATGGCGCGCCGACCAATGCGATTTACGGGGTGGCCAATATGCTGCGTAAATTGATGGCTGACCATCCGACCGATTATATCGGCGTCATTTTCGATGCGCCCGGAAAGACCTTTAGACATGATTTATACGATCAATATAAGGCACACCGACCGCCGATGCCGGACGATTTGCGCGTACAAATCGCACCCTTGCACCGCTTGATTCGTGCGATGGGCCTGCCCTTGATTATGCAGCCCGATGTCGAGGCGGACGATGTTATCGGCGCATTTGCTAAGCAAGCCGAGCGAGACGGATTTCAGGTCGTCATTTCAACCGGCGACAAGGATATGGCGCAATTGGTTACCGAGCATATCACGCTCGAAAACACGATGTCCGGCAGCCGCACCGACCGCCAAGGCGTGATCGAAAAGTTCGGCGTGACACCTGAACAAATCATCGATTATTTGGCCTTGATGGGGGATACGGTCGACAATATTCCCGGCGTGCCGAAGGTCGGGCCGAAAACGGCGGCTAAATGGCTAAGCGAATATCAAACGCTGGAAAGATTGATCGAATGCGCCGATCAAATTAAGGGTAAGATCGGCGAAAACCTACGAAATGCGCTCGATCAACTGCCGTTGTCGAAGCAATTGACCACGATTGATTGCGATGTTCCGTTGCCATGCTCGGCGGAGGAATTAAAAATGAATTCGGTCGATCAAAGCGAACTCAAGTCGATGCTTGTCGAGTTGGGTTTTACGACTTGGTTGAAAATACTGGAACAGTCCGGCGATGTCGGCTCCGGCCGGGATGCGAAAGCTGTTGAAAGTCCACAAGCGATTGAGGCGCGCTATGAAACAATCTTGACCGAACACGATTTTGAACGTTGGTTCGAGCGGCTCGACAAGGCCGAGTTGTTTGCGTTCGATACCGAAACGACCAGTCTTGATTACAGTCGCGCCGAAGTCGTCGGAATATCGTTTGCGGTCGAAGCGGGACATGCCGCTTATTTGCCGGTCGCGCACGATTATTCGGATGCACCGGAGCAATTGGATCGATCCGCCGTATTGGAAAAAATGCGGCCGCTGCTGGAAAATCCGAATAAAGCCAAATTGGGACAGAATCTTAAATACGATGCTAACGTGCTGGCTAATCACGGCATAGAACTGCGAGGTATTGCTCACGATACCATGCTCGAATCCTATGTGTTGAACAGTAACGCGACTAAGCACAACATGGATGATTTGGCGAAGAAATATCTTAACTATACGACGATACATTACGAAGATGTTGCGGGGAAGGGCGCGAAACAGATTCCGTTTCAGGAAGTCGCTATCGAACAGGCGACGCCTTATGCTGCCGAAGATGCCGACATCACCTTGCGTTTACATGAAGTTCTGAGTGAAAAACTCGACCAAAATCCGCCGTTGGTGCAATTGTATCGAGAAATCGAAATTCCTCTGGTCGAGGTGTTGTCGCGTATCGAGAGAAACGGGGTATTGCTCGATACCGAAATGCTGGCGCAGCAGAGCCAGGAGTTGGCCGCCCAGATTGCCTCGATCGAGCAGCATGCGCACGACCTGGCAGGGCAGGCATTCAATTTGGGCTCGCCAAAGCAAATTCAAAGTATTATTTACGATAAGTTGAATTTGCCGGTACTGAAAAAAACTCCGACCGGGCAGCCGTCGACCGACGAATCGGTGCTGCAGGAATTGGCCGCCGATTATCCGTTGCCTCGTTTGATTCTCGAGCATCGCACAACCAGCAAGCTGAAATCGACTTATACCGATAAATTGCCGCAACAGGTTAATCCGAAAACCGGGCGCGTGCATACCTCCTATCATCAAGCGGTCGCGGCGACCGGCCGTTTGTCTTCGTCCGATCCCAATCTCCAGAATATTCCGATTCGCACTCCCGAAGGCAGGCGAATACGGCAGGCTTTCATTGCGTCGCCGGGCTATGTGTTGGTTGCGGCCGATTATTCACAAATCGAGCTGCGCATCATGGCGCATTTGTCCGGCGATGCCGGTCTGTTGGCAGCTTTCAAACAAGGGCAGGATATTCATAGCGCGACCGCGGCCGAGGTCTTCGGAGTCGAGCCCGAGCAAGTTACCGCCGATTTGCGGCGTTCGGCTAAAGCGATCAATTTCGGATTGATTTACGGCATGTCTTCGTTCGGCTTGGCACAGCAATTGGGCTTGACTAGAGGGCAGGCGCAATCTTATATCGATTTGTATTTCGCGCGGTATCCCGGTGTCAAGGCGTTCATGGATAACATCCGAAAGTTGGCGAAAAAACAGGGGTATGTCGAAACTTTATTCGGCCGTAGGCTTTATTTGCCGGAAATCAATTCGCGCAACCCCGCGCGCCGTCAATACGCTGAACGAACCGCAATCAATGCACCGATGCAAGGTACAGCCGCCGATATTATAAAACGAGCGATGATTGCTTGCGATCGCTGGCTACAAACAGACTCGCCCGATGCCCGAATGATCATGCAGGTGCATGACGAACTGATTTTTGAAATCGCCGAATCGGCCGTGACCAATTGTATCGAAAGATTGAGGGATTTGATGAGTTCTGCGGCAACGCTCGATGTGCCGTTGATCGTCGATATCGGTACCGGTTTGAATTGGGATGAGGCGCATTAGTCTTTTTTAGGCGCATTACGTTTTTATAAGGATTGAACTTTTCCAATATTATTAAATCATAATGTTATACGTCAGTTATGACGTTGGGTCAGTCCATTCCCCTCCCCCTCTTAAATGGACTGATTCTTTTCCTCAAGCCCCATTGAATGAATTCTTATCTTTGGGGCTCTCTTTCCGGTATTTCTTTTCGATAGCGTTTCTCTGCTATGCTTAACTTATCGTAACTATACTCTTTGCCGGTCAAATTTCGGCGTTCTGTCAAGGAAACAAGTGAACCTGCTACAAAGCGGATAGTTACAGGATGTTATTTGCCGCGAAATCCTAAGTTCTGACCCCATATATAGCACGCTTTTCGGTATTTCGTGTCCTTGTGACAAGACTTCGTTAGTCTATGCCGGCATGACACGGCCTTAAAAAGTTGTGTTGGTACTCACATCATGACATTTATCTAAAGAGAGTATTCCCAATGGTTGCCGCTGTCGACAACAAGTTATTCATGTTTGTGGAGAGTATGCCTGCTTTTCCGAAAAGCGTGCAAAGTATCTTAAAGTTAGCCGATGACAATCAATCTTCCGCCAAGGATTTTGTGCAAATTATCGAATGCGACCCGGTGATGACGGTCAAGATTTTGAAAATCATTAATTCCCCTTATTACGGGTTGCCTCATAAAATCAATTCGATAATGCGCGCTGTTGTCCATCTTGGAATCAATACGGTCAAGAACATGGCGTTAGCCATTGCGGCAATAGGTGTTCTTAAGCCCGATAAAAAATCGGGCTTAAATGCCAATGGTTTTTTAATGCACTCTTTGACTACCGCATTGATCACAAAATTACTCGCCGAGCGACAAGGCTTATCGCCAAATAAATGCAGCGATTATTTCGTTACCGGTTTATTGCATGACTTTGGAAAGTTGGTTTTTGCGCAGTGTTTGCCCGAATCCTTTAGTAATGCGTTGATGGAAAGCCGTAAGCGGAGTGTTTCTTTACATTTGATGGAGCGGGAGTATTTAGGTATCGATCATGCTCGTTTGGGTAAGCTGCTAATTGATAAGTGGTGCTTTTCTGAAGACATCGGTGCTGCGATCGAGCATCATCACGATGAGGACGGCTCCGACGTCTTGCGCGATAGTGTTGCTGTAGCTAATCAAATCAGTAAAATCTTGCGTTTTGGTGACGGCGGTAATCCGGTAATCGATAAGTATTCGGAAGCGCAGTTCTCGTTGTTCGGTTTGTCTTTGGAGGAACTGATCGTTTCGTTAGGTGATTTGAGCACGATTAGAACAGAGGCTTTAATGATGATTAGTTGCAAGTGATCGCTCAATTGTAATTTAGGTTCGGGAGTGTAGATAATTTTTGCATTACGCTCTGTATGGCAGCGTGTATTAGGGTGCCTTCAGTAGGCGCTTTATGCGACAGACACAGTCAGTCGAGCGATCGAATCCTTCTTAAAATAGGGGGGTTATAGCTTTTGCACTTCAAATTCCGGCAGTGCCGAATTTTGATCTACGATGATGATATGGGTATTTTTATAATCAAACCCTAAGTACTCCCGACATTTGAAGTGCGAAACATATATTTTCAACGCTGAATCGAGGAATTGCATGCAATTGAAGTTCAGAGGCGTCCGTGGTTCCATTCCGACACCGGGGCCTAATACTGTCAAATATGGCGGGAATACTACCTGCATAGAAATTCGTACCGATAGCGGGGAGTTAATTATTCTCGATGCGGGTACCGGTATTTATTCGTTATCGCAACAACTGGATAAGGACAAGCCGGTCGATGCGCATATTTTCATTACCCACACGCACTGGGATCATATTCAAGGACTGCCTTTTTTTACGCCGGCGTTTATGTCGGGTAATCAGATTACAATTTACGGCGGCTTGGATCCAGTGACTCAACAAGGCATACAAAGGGCGTTGGCTGTTCAATTACAATACAGTTTTTTTCCGATTCGGGAGGCCGAGTTAAAAGCAACTGTTCGTTATGTGACTTTGATGCCAGGTAAAAGCATTATGGTGGGCGATGCCCAAATTACACCGTTATTGTTGAATCATCCTGTTCTAAATTTCGGGTATCGCATCGAGTGTGACGGCCGGTCAGTTTTTTTTACCGGCGATTACGAGCCGTTGTTTAATATTTACCAGCCCGAAGATCAGGAATACGAGCCTTTTCAATCCATGATCGATGAAAGGTTCATCGAAGTGTGCGCCTTTATGCATGGTGTCGATGCATTGATTGTCGATGCGTCCTATACCGAGGAAGAGTATGTGTTTAAAAGGGGGTGGGGGCATGGAACCTATCAATCAGGGCTAAACTTGGCGGTCCAGTCTAATGTTAAGCGCTTGTTTTTTACCCATCACGAACCTAATCGCACCGATATGGATTTGGATAACATCTATAGTCAATTGCTCGAACAGAATCAAAATTTAGGTATAGAGATAAACATGGCACGCGAAGGTGTTGAATATAATATCTGAAGTCGATGTCGTCTTGATCCTAGAAAAAGTATTTCACCATGAAGAACAAGAAGAAAAAGAATTTAAGGTTTCGTGATAAATAACGTCAGATATATGGGCGCATTGCCGAGGGTTCGGTAACTCCCCTTGACAGGCCCCGCATCTAAATTATCTAAGGCAATTAACCATGGCCAATGGGCTATGGAGTTTAGGTGCTGGGGGGATACGTCCTTGTAAGCTTGACGGCGGTTTCCCTGCCGTCAACACCAGCCAATCGAGTAACCGAAGCCTCCGTAAAATAGGGAAGTTATTTACGACGAAAATCTTAATTCAAGAGTTTCGTGTGCTACATCTTTAAGTTGCCGAATTCAGATTCATGTTGAAAAAGCGTAAGAAGCATCGAAATTATTTCGAGTTTATGACGATTCAAAGTTCAGCCATTGATCGAGTAATTGATGGATTTCGTCGACGCCCTGTCTTTTTAATGCCGAAAATAATTGAACAGTAACTGGGACTTGATTTCCGGAAATTTCTTTTTGTACTGCTAATAAGGTGTTTTTTGCAGCCCCGAATTTCAATTTGTCGGCTTTAGTTAGCAGGATATGTAAAGGCAAACGGGTTTGTTTGCACCAGTCTACCATTTGGCGGTCGAATTCGGTCAGTGGATGGCGAATATCCATCACCAGCACAATGCCGCATAACGTTTTGCGATTATTTAGATAGGTTTCGATCATGCGGTGCCATTGTTTTTTGATTTCCAAGGGAACTTTGGCATAACCATAGCCCGGTAAATCGACAAAGCGGGTGGTTTCCGTTATCGAGAAAAAATTCAATAATTGAGTTCTTCCAGGGGTTTTACTGATACGCGCCAAAGATTTTTGACCGGTCAGTGTATTGATTGCGCTGGATTTACCCGCGTTGGAGCGGCCCGCAAATGCGACTTCGAGTCCTATATCCTCGGGGGCGTCTTTAACGTGAGGGGCGCTGTTTATGAATTTTGCTTGATGATACACTGGATTCATCGTTATCTCGCTTAGCTAGGGTATTTAGAGTAAAATTTCCGGATAGACACGATAGGCGTGTACCGCTTGAGGGGTTTAGTTGTCGGCCTTTTGGATTCGCAAGTCGGCACGGTCCATGAAAAACCGTTAGTATCGGCTTTTTGATTTATACTTCGAGCGGACATGTTTTTGGCTTTTGTGACGAAGCTATTTTGTTTGACAATAATGCTATTGGCTCTCTTTTTCGTCCCTCAATTTGCTATGATTTTAAATGATAGGCAATTGAGGCTGTGAGTCATTTGCAAGTGTCCTGGTGCCGAATTTTGATTTAACCATGGGTATAACTGTTTTTTGCAATGCTGCTATCGGACAAAAGAGCCGGTTAGATAATTAAAATGTAAACGCTAGAATTATACTATTCCGGAAGGGGAATCTAATGAAAAATAAACTATTGGCACTTTCAATTGCTCTGTCGTTCATGAGTCAGCCGGTCATTCTACATGCAGAAGGCAATAGTAAGGCAGGAAAAGAAAAAGCGACCGCCTGCGCGGGTTGTCACGGCGAAAACGGCAATAGTGCCGTAACCAATTTCCCGAAGTTAGCTCAACAGCATGCCTCTTATCTGATCAAGACGCTAAATGCCTTCAAAAGCGGCGAGCGAAATAATCCGATGATGAGTCCGATCGCGATGGGCTTGAGCGATAAAGATATGGCCGATATCGCCGCCTATTATGCCGAGCAAAAGATTTCTACGAATAGTCTGCCGGTCTTACAAAAAGACGAAGATGACGATGAAGATGACGATGAAGATGACAGCGAGGCTTCTGCAAGTGAAGACATCAAAGAGCTATTGGCCTTAGGTAGCGATCTCTACCGGAATGGGGTGTTGGCGAGCGAGGTATCTGCTTGCATCGCTTGTCACGGTCCGTTTGGAGAAGGGAACAGGCCGGCAGCATTTCCGACGCTTAAGTCGCAGCATGCCGATTATTTGATCAAGACGCTCATCGATTTCAAAAGCGGCGAGAGGAGTAATAACTCGGAAAATATGATGCATATGATTGCCAAAAAAATGACTGAACGCGAAATCAAAGCGGTTTCTTATCATATTTCGGTCATGAAGTAAGCAATGCCCCGTTGCTTTTATAAGGCGACTTAGACCGCTGATGTAATCCTCCGGTTAAGCGCATTTTTTACGATCCGTGTGCTTGTGTAACGACCGAACGGCAAGTCCGTTCGGTCGTTTATTTAGGATTTGGTCATAAATAACCTCCCTATTTTTAATGCAAGGTAAGCAGGTTCGGTAACTCGATTGGCAGGTGTCGGCGACAGGGCAGATTTTTGCTCCTCGGCAATTGCTGAGTTACAAGGATGTAATGAATGCAGAAAATGCAGGTGCATTTTTCTGCCCGCATTGCCCTAATACACGCCATCCATGGCGTAATGCAAAATCTGCATTCATGCCATCCATGGCAATCGGTCGCCGCCGTCAAGCCTCACGGACGTATTCACCCAGCACCTAAATTCCATAGCTCGTTGGCTATGGTTAACTTCCTTTGATAATTTAGGTGCTGGGTTCACGGCGTCCTGTCAAGCGAGTTAACGAACCTGCTACAAAACTCATAGCTCCAGGAAGTTATTTTTCACGAAATCCTTAGCGGATCGGTAAAATTAAATTTCCTGATATGTCATTTTTGCCCAGCTTTAATATTTTATAACCGGAAGATGTTAAAGCTGGGTAAAGGTTTGAATGGTAATTTGATAGTTTGGTGGGCGATTGTCGGTTTCTTTGTCACGTTATTTGCCTTTTTTGGCGTCAATATGTTTTTATCGAGCCTGTATTTTAAGGAGAACTTGAATCATGTTAAATAATAAAATTGTTGTTAGTGTTTTTTTTGTGCTATTTGGTTTAGCCGGTCTGGTAAATGCAGAACCTCCGGGTTACGAAGTCTTGTCTACGCCACAACCGACTCAAAACCCCGATAAGGTCGAAGTGATCGAGTTCTTTTGGTACGGCTGCCCGCATTGCTATCATTTGGAACCTCATTTGAACAAATGGCTAAAAACTAAGCCCGATAATGTTGATTTTATCCGGCAGCCGGCTATCTTTAGTAGTTTATGGGAAAAACATGCCAAGGCGTATTTTACTGCGGAAGCGCTAGGTGTCGTCGATAAGGTGCATGCCGATTTTTTCGATGCGATTCAGAACAAAAAACAAAAATTGGAAAGCGAGGATCAGCTGGTTAAGTTCTTTAGCGAACATGGCGTTACTGAGGTTGATTTCCGCAATGCTTATAACTCCTTTCCTGTCGATTACAAAGTGCGCCAAGCTAAAACCATGGCGGCTCGTTATGGCGTCAATGGAGTTCCAGCCTTGATTATTAACGGTAAGTACCGTACAAGCGGGTCGCTGGCCAAGACTCAGCAAAACATGATTGAAGTTATGAATCGTCTAATAGAAAAGGAAAGTTCCAGTCAATAATATTAACCGCCCGATGGCTATGGGTTAAATCAGAGGTTTGTTCGATGGTTGTTTGGTCTAGGAAAGATTTCGATAGCGAATGGAAAGGTAAGTATTTTAAGTTGCTGCACGAGCAAGAAACTGCCGACAAGCAAACGCAAGAAAACGAAGTACTGCTTTGTAAAACAATAGCCCGGCTGACTTTAGCGGCGAAAGGGTTGAATCATCAACTCGACCCTTTTTTGATGCGGATTCATAAAACGGTTAAATCCGGGGTGAAGAGTGCGCAATTAAAAATAGAACTCGAAGGCTTGACCAAGTTTTCATTCAATATCGGTGATTCCGGGATGAGTGCTTTCGATGCAGCGCTTTTGTTTGATTATTTGCTCAAATTATATTCCGATGACAAGACCGTAAAGGCTTTAACGCTATTGCAGCAAAAATTCGAAAGCGGTGAATTTAAAACCAACGATGAGTTATTTTTGGCCTTGGTCAATGCAACTGAGCCTCAATCTATAGCGTCTTCCTTCGCGCCATCGGGTCACGCCGACAAAATCAAAACCGAGATACTCAGTCAGCAGCTTTTATTATTGTTAGAAGATATTGAGATTCCGTTCGAGTTCGAGGAATCGACCGAGCGGTTAAAAGTGCGGCTGCAAAATCAGTCTTCGGCTTCTTCGTTCAAGCAATTATTGAACGATTATGTTTCGCTGCTAGTTAAAATTAAAAACCATATTCAATCCGAACAAAAAGATATTAAGGATTTTTTGTCCGAATTAACCGAGCAATTAACCGAGTTAGGCTTGCAAGCGATCGGTGCGAATGACGCGAATCGACAAACCCAGATTAACCGTAACGAACTCGATCGCTTTGTTTCGACGCAAATGCAGGAATTACAAGACAGCTCTGCTAAAGCAACCACATTGGAACCGCTTAAGCAGTTGATCGGTACCCGTATTGCTCTAATCAATAAGGAGATTTTGCACCATCGGGAAAATGAGGAAAATGCAAGGCAAAAAACCGAGCGACAGCTGAATGAATTGACCGATAAAATTAAACGCATGGAAAGCGAATCGAGCGATCTGAAATTAAAATTATCGATAGCCCTTGATAGGGCATTACGCGATCCTTTGACAGGGCTCGGTAATCGGATGGCTTACGATAATCGTCTCGAGCTTGAAATAACTCGTTGGAATAGACATAAAAGCCCATTGACGCTGATCATCTGGGATATCGATCATTTTAAAAAAATTAACGATACATTGGGCCATAAAGCCGGCGACAAGACGTTGAAAATCATTGCTAAATTATTGAGTGAAAATTGCCGGCACTTGGATTTTTTGTCGCGCTTCGGGGGGGAGGAGTTTACAATGTTGCTTCCTGAAACCGATCAGGAATCAGCATTGACACTGGCCAATAAGTTGCGAAAAATTATCGAAAAAACACGTTTCAACTCAGGTAACGGGTTTCTTACTATCACCTTGTCCTGCGGCATTAGTCAATTCCGAGAAGGGGACACGGCCGAATCGATTTTCGATCGGGCTGACAAGGCGCTTTATAAAGCCAAGCAAATGGGCAGAAATCGTTGCATGGCCGGATGAGTCTGGGGCATAAGCGCGAATCGTAGAATGCGCTTCGTGCATCTTTTACTACCTTTATACTCATGCGGGGCGGGTTATTTAACCCATCCCCAACGTTCCGGTTTAGCCTAAGGATTTCGTGAAAAATAACTTCCTGGAGCTATGAATTTTGTAGCGGGTTCGGTCAGCAATTCCCAGTTTGAGAAATTTCTCCGTGTTCGGGGTGCGGGGTATGCCTGTCGAGGATCGCCGTAAACCCATTCATGGGGGCTTGACGGCGGCTAAACGCCAAGTATGGCGTGTATTAGGGCAATCCGGGCAGAAAAATGCTCCTGCATTTTCTGCATTCATTGCATCCTTGTAACTCAGCAATTGCCGAGGAGCAAAAATCTGCCCCTGCCGCCGACATCCTCGCCAAGTACACTCCGCACCCTTTTTTATTCTCAAATTGGGAATTGCTGAGGTTCGTTAACTCGCTTGACAGGACGCCGTGAACCCAGCACCTAAATTATCAAAGGAAGTTAACCATAGCCAACGAGCTATGGAATTTAGGTGCTGGGTGAATACGTCCGTGTAGGTCCCTCTCCTAGCGTTAGGTGAGGACCGAACATCCCGGTGCCTCCTTAGGCAATGCCGAAATTTCAAGTGCGAAAGGTAAAAGCATGTAGCCCGGATTGCGCTACGCTGCATTCGGGCTACGCTGTTTAGACTTGCCGGAAGAGGTCGGTAGCGATTTGGCAGCGGTGTGCTCCGCTTAGCTTGATGCGCATGGGTAGCAAACCCCGTCCCGCTAAACAATTCGGTCTGCAGCAATATTTATTAAGTCATTTAATTATCGTCTAGCCGTCAATTTATTTCGAGGTTGCTTGCTCATGTTCATCAATACTTTAGCGTTGATTATCGCACAAGGCAGCCTGATCGGGCTTGTCGAGCTGTGTATCGTAGCTGTTTGTCTTTATGCGGTATTGTATATTAGCGCACCGTTTCCGGAGCAGGATGCTACTGAAACCCCGCTTTCGACCGACGAGCCTTACCAGTATTTATTGGCAGGGTGGTTAGGCGAATTTCAATTGTGGCGGATTTTTTGGCCTTTTTTTGTGGTCCTGAATGGAGCTTTATATGGAGCGGATTATTGGGTTTGGACCGGGGGCATTAGTGTCTCGAGTTGGTGGAATATTCATTTTATTCTGGCAGCGCCTGTGCTTTGGTGGGCTGTCGGAATATGGCGAAGTTCACCAAAAAGCAGTTCACGCTTGTGGGTCGCAATGTCCAGATTAGCTGTATTCGGTGTTTTATCTGAATTCGTTATGAGACTCTATATCTATTTTAAATTGCCCAGACAGTTTTTCAATTGCGAAGAATTGATGTTGGATTACTTTAGTTGTTTTTAGGCTGAATAATCGTGAAAAGATTGTTTTTTGCGTTGTGGCCGGATGAGGCAATCCGAAGGCAATGCGAAGAGTTGGCGCATCGTTTATTAAAGCCTGGAGATAGGCCGGTTAATCCGGGTAACCTTCATGTCACATTGGTATTTTTAGGGGCTGTTGACGACGCGCTCGAGTCGGCGATGGTTCAGGCCGCCGACGAAATGAAAAAGCTTGAGCCGGTCACGATCCATTTCGATGAGCTTAGTTTTTGGCGAAAGCCCGGCATAATATGCTTAACTAGCACTAATCCGGACGATAAGGCGATGATTTTGGCCGAGCATTTGTCGACAATGGTTTCATCGTTCGACCATCCGATTGATGAGCGTTCGTATCGGCCTCATGTAACACTAATAAGAAAAGCCAAGCAATCGGTACAAACGGAATTCGAGCCGATTATTTGGCATTCCAATACTTTTTGTTTAGTTGAATCCTGTTCCGCGCCTGGAGGCGTTGATTATCGGGTTATTCAGCAGTGGCCGTTGCTTGGCTAATACAACCTTTATACTCAAAAAATGGCTAATTTTGTGAAGGCATGGGGTGTGGCTAGCGAGGATGTCGGCAGCAGGGAGCTGCCGTCAAGCCCCCATGGATGGGTTTACGGCGGTCCTCGATAGACACAACCCATGCCTTTTATTCTTAGACGGTTTTTCGATCAAAAGAGAGGAAAGTGTCGATGATTCGTTCCGCGGATTAATTTTGGTGCGGAGTTTTTTTAATCCTCGGTAATCGTTTCCACGCGACTGGTAAATCGTCCATTGGCTAAACGAGTCAATACAACAGCGTTTTTTTCGATTTGCCGGGTCGAGCGAATTACTGCGCCGGTTTCCGTGTCGGTGACGAGTGCATAGCCGCGGTTCAGCGTTGCCAATGGGCTGACCGCATGAAGCGTTTGGCCGGCTTGGTTGAGTCGCTGATGTAAGTGTTCGAATTTTCGTTGCCAGGCGTTATTGAGACGCTGCTGAAGATAATGTTGTTGTAGGGTAAGGCTGTTGATTATGCGTTCAGGCGATTGGTTATGTAGCTTTGCCGATTGAGTGTCGAGGTTCGAGTGACATTGCAGCAGTTTGCGCCGAGTCGCACGGGTGAGTCTTAATTCCAGTTCGTCAAGGCGTTGGGCGTTAGCAGCTAGTTTTTGGCCGGGGTGTTGTTGTTTTAGCCGCTTATCGAGCCAGGCTAAAGTTTGTGTTTTTTGCGTAAGTTGTCTGCCGAGATGTTGCGAAAGTTTGGTTTCCAGCGCAATAAAACGACTTTGCCATTCTCGCTGATCGGGAACCGCATGCTCGGCGGCGGCGGAAGGTGTTGCGGCGCGAAGATCGGCAACAAAATCGGCGATCGTCACGTCAATCTCATGGCCGACGCCGGCGATAACCGGGATGGCGCTTGCCGCGATTGCGCGCGCGACGATTTCTTCGTTGAAGGCTTGCAAATCTTCCAGAGAGCCGCCGCCGCGGCCGAGGATCAATACGTCGCATTGGTCGAGCGTGTTGGCCAGATTCAATGCCCGGACAATATCGTGTTTGGCGTTATCTCCTTGCACCGAAACCGGATACAAAACGACCGGAATAGCCGGAAAGCGCCGTTTTAGCACGGTCAGAATGTCTCTGATTGCAGCGCCGCTAGGAGAGGTAATGATGCCGATGCGATGAGGCAGTGTCGGTAGAGGCTTTTTGCGCAAGGCGTCGAACAGTCCTTCCTTCGATAATTGATGCTTAAGCGCTTCAAAGGCCATGCGCAGTGCGCCGTCCCCGGTTTCCTCGAGGTTTTCGACGACTAGCTGATAATCGCCGCGAGGCTCGTATAAGGTGACTTGTGCGGTTGCAATCACTTGCAGTCCGTTCGCCGGCTTAAACTTGAGGCGGCGCAGTTGGGTCTTGAACATCGCGCAACGGATTTGCGCGGCATTATCTTTCAAGGAAAAATAAATGTGGCCGGAAGAGGGAGTACTTAAATTAGAGATTTCCCCTTCTACTCGCACCGAGAAAAAATGCTCGTTAAGCACTCGTTTGCTTTCCCGGTTGAGTTGTGAAACCGTATAGAGTTTACTGTCGAGTGTTAAGGACATTTTCGTTTAGGTTTTTTGTTTAAGTTCTCGTTCGATTTGTTGCATATAGCGTTGTATACAGGATTCGAAGGCGGGTGATATCGAGGTGAGTCGGCAGCCTATTTTCATGGTTTTGTCCGGCTTATTCGGGTTTAACGGTATGCGGTATAGCACTATAAAATCGACCGCGTCTTCTCCTAGATCGGCCAAGGTCAATCGGCAATTTTTAAAGGTTTGAGCGGGCGTTAATATTTGGTTAAGCGGTTCCGAATCGTTTAACAAGGAAAAGCCGGGGATACTAATATCGTAGAGACGAAGTGGAATGACTTGATCTTCAACGCTGAGTTTTAGATGGCTGGCTTTCGAAAGCGGCGATTTAATTCGGTAAAATTGACGGCGTTGCAGCCACAGCATGCTTTCAGGTATCGGCATTGCAAAAACGGTGTCGCCTTGATAGCGGGTTTTGACGATGTCTTTGCCCTCGAATTTTATTTTAATGCCCGACAATACGGTGCGGAAGACCGCATTTGATGTATCCGGTAATTGTCTGTTTTGGTATTCCTTAGGGCTGAGATCGAACAGAAGGCTATGTGTGTCCTTATTGATGGCAATTAATGTGGTGATGAACGATTCGTTATTGCCGATGTTTAGATTGATTAGGGCCTTCTCGTTAATCAGCAGTGCCAGATGATTGATGATCTGTCGTTGGTCGCGTACGATGTGATCCGATTGCTTGTTCATAATGGGGTGTAAATAAGTTATAAAAGTACAGCCTTTATGGCGAAGCATGGTTCTGCGCCGATGTGCTGTTTGAGTCGCTGCAAGCATCGAGGGTCTGAGATGGCGGGTTTTTTGTCGGAGCAGAAACCCGTCAAAACATTCTGAGTATTAATGTGGTAGGCTGAAAATCGATGTGCAGTCGGTCTATCAAACGATTTGATATTGTAGAATATTTAATTAATAAGTCTATGAAGGATTGAAGCGCGTGGCTTGGTTTTTGTTGTTATGTGCCGGTTTGGCGGAAATTGTTTTTGCATTGAGCTTAAAGTATAACCAAGGTTTTACTCGTCTTTGGCCAAGTTTAATGACAATCGTTTTTGGTGCGGCCAGTTTTTATTTGCTTATGTTGTCTATTAGAACGTTACCGCTGGGTACTGCATACGCGGTATGGACCGGCATGGGCGCGGTCGGCGTTGCCGTTATCGGCATCGTGCTTTTTAAGGAGTCCGCCGAAATTTTGCGGTTGTTTTCCATTGTCCTGGTCGTTGTCGGATTGGTGGGTCTGAAGTTAACACATATCGAATAATCAGTATGTTGCATTTGATTTTTCAGTCATCCGAAGTGGATGCCGTTTTGGAGCGTATTGAGGTCGGCGATGCTGTGGTTTTTATAGGCTCGTCAATACTTCGTCTGATCGAGGGAGGGAGTAAGGCGAAGATTTTAAAGCAATCGGCTAAAATTTGTTATTTATGTTCATTATCCGATGATTTGGCCTTGTTCGGTATCGACCAAGCTGATTTAGTTGACGGAATCAGGGTTATTGAATATGCCGAGTGGGTCGAATTAGCCGTTACGCATCAGCAGTCTTTGTCATGGTGCTGAATGCCGAAGAAGAATTTCCCGCCCTAACGGAGCAAGGGTTTTTGGTCGATATGAATGACTGGGACGAGGCTGTGGCGCGCGATCTTGCTAAGGCCAATTCGATTACATTAACCGATGCTCATTGGGAAATCATATATTTTATTAGGAGCTATTATCTTCAATTTAAACATTTGCCAAACGCCAGGGTTTTTACTAAGGCAGTAGCTAAGCATTTAGGTTCGGAAAAGGGCAATAGCCGTTATTTGCAACGATTGTTTCCGGATGGGCCGTTGATGTCTGCGTGTAAACTGGCCGGGCTGCCCAAGCCTCCAACTTGTTTGTGATTGAGGCGGCCCATAGGGGTCAGCCTCGTTTGAAGCGGTGAATCAAGCGACGGTCTTTTTTGTTCGGTTTGGAGGGTCTTTCGAAGCGTTCGAAATTGGCCTGTTCTTCGCGTTGACGAATAATTAATTGTTGCCGTTTTTCTCGGCTTTCCGCGGTTTCTTCGTAAAGTAGCGCCGCTTCGGATGCAGGGCGGCGTTGACTGTTTAGGCCGATGACGGTAATGTCCCAGCTATATTGATCCTTATGGATGGAAAGCTTGGCGCCGGTGGCAATTTCTTTGCCTGGTTTGGTTCTTTGATTATTCAGGTGAACCTTGCCGCCGGACACTGCATCGGCGGCGAGCTTGCGCGTTTTGAAGAAGCGCGCAGCCCATAGCCATTTATCCAATCTTAACGATTCAACAGCGGGCATTTACTCGTCGGCTGAGTCGCTTTTTTGCCAAGCTTGATATCCGCCCTCTAGGCTGACGGCTTTACTATAACCCATTTTATTAAGCACTTCGGTAGCTAGTGCCGAGCGTCCGCCGGTCTGGCAATAAACTAAAATATCGGTATCTTGTTTATTTTCGAAATCCGGGTGGCTAGCAATTTTAAATTCCAAAACACCTCTCGAAATGTTGATGGCTCCGGGCAGAGAACCGGCAACAAATTCACCGGGCGCTCGGACATCTAGAACTAAATATTTGGAAAAATCTGATTTTGCCGACGCAACATCCACTTCTTTGATGTTTTTCTTAGCGGCAGCAACAAGGTCCATTGCGGTTAATGCCATTGTAATTCTCCGGTTTGTAATTCAAAGCTTACAATTTTAACAATAAATATCAGTCAGCGTTGTGATTTTTTATCGATTGTTAATATCTTTCTAATTCTAATACAGATTAGGATAACATTCACAGTTTGATTTATATTCCGGAGCATAATTTAGATGAATTTTGAGAAAGTCGTTTTCGGTTTTTTTATCGTATTGTCATTAACCTTGAATTTCGGATTCTTTCTAGGGGAGATGGATAATCCCGAGCATCATAATGTTTTTGAGCTGTTTGCGATTATCGTCGTTAATTTTATTGCGACCGGCTTAAAGTTGGGCGATCGCTCGCAAATTGGCGCTGTGTTACTGGCGACTAGTCTGGTTGCCGACCTGCACTTGGTGGCGGCTGCTACATATTGGACCGTTGTTATTCATGTAACCGAAACCGGATTGACGCCCGATGTAATGGTAAGCATTATTTCGCTAAGCGGCGGGGCTTTGCTGGCTAATTTTATATCCGTCATTATTTTGGTATCCGATACGCTGATGTCTCGGTTGTAATGAACGATTTAACAGAGGGGTAGCGCATGGCGGAAAGTACCGATTTAAGCCGAGTCAGTTTTATTGTCATGCGCGAAATGCGCAGGCCCGTGATGGCTTTGATTACGGTTTATGCCGTGTCAATTTTGGGAATGGTCTTTATTCCCGGTCATGAAGTCGACGGTAAGCCCCAATACTTAAGTGTATTTCACGCGTTTTATTTTATGACCTATACCGCGACGACGACCGGTTTTGGAGAAATTCCTTTTGAATTTAACGATGCTCAAAGGCTTTGGGCGATGGTTTGTCTGTATGTGAGCGTGATTACCTGGTTTTATGCGATAGGAAGTATCGTAAGACTTTTCCAGAACCCTTTCTTTGTGCGAGCGGTGGAGGAGCGAAAGTTTTCTCGGCAGGTGCTTAGGATTTCCGAGCCTTATTTTATTATCTGCGGTTTCGGCGACACCGGTAGCGTACTGGCTCGCGGTTTAAGCGATTATGGTGTTCCGGCAGTTTTCATCGATGGCGATGAGGATCGGATTAGGGCGTTGACGTTGAGGGATTACCGGGTGCCGATGCCGGGTTTATGCGCAGATGCAAGCGTGCCTAAGCATTTACTTGAAGCAGGCATCAGAAGACGCAATTGCCAAGCGATTGTTGCGATTACCAATAACGAAGAGATTAATCTAAAAATTTCTGCATTGGCGCGTTTGTTGAATCCGAGTATCAGAATTATTACGTTGTCAAAGGTCGATGTTTTCGAAGAAACGCTAGCGAATTTGGGGGGCGAGGTTCATATCGTCGATCCGTTCAAAATGTTCGCGAAGGTGTTGGTGACGACGATGACGCATCCTAGCTTTTATCCGTTGAATAACTGGCTAGTCAGGGCGCCCCGGGTTCGCCTCAGCGATGCTATTAAGCCGCCGTTCGGAAAATGGATTGTCTGCGGCTACGGACGGATGGGACATGAAATCAATCATGCCTTGGTCAAGCAAGGCATGAAGACGGTGGTTATTGATCCGCATGACTGTAGCGAAGAAGAGGGGATCGATAGTTACATCGTGGGACGGACCACGGCTAAAACCTTGGCGCAGGCCGGAATAGAAAATGCCGTAGGGATTTTGGCGGGAACCGACGATGACGGGCATAATCTGGGAATATTGCTGAATGCGCGTAAACTGAATGGCAACTTGTTTACCTTGGTTCGGCAAAATCGCCATGAAAATCGAATTGCTTTCGAGGCGTCGCAAATCGATATGATTATGCAGCCGACGTTGGTGACCGCGCGGCGTGTTTTATTTTTGCTGGTTGCCCCGCTATTAAAGCCTTTTTTTCAGCATTTGTTGAAAGACGAACCGGGTAGAAAGGAGGATATGGCGAAGGTGATTCAGCAGCTCGAGCAAAAAATCGGGCGTAGGCAGCCGCATTTAATCACAGTGGATATTGAGAGAGACCGCTGTAGCGCAGTTGCTGCATGCCTGGAGGAAGGGGAGCAGGTGTTGTTGGGAGATATTTTAAAGCATCCCGATAATTTTAATCGAAAACTTGATTTGATTGCCTTTGTCGTTAAATCGGGGGAGGTGATAAGCGTGCTTCCCCCCGACGACTATCGAATTAAAGTCGGCGATCAAATTTTGTTTTGCGGTACAGGAGCGTCGCGGCGCTTGCTGAATGCAACGCTTAATAATGAATATAATCTATTCTATGTGCGCAACGGTGTGCATTTGCCTAAAGGTTATTTCATGCGTTGGTATGCTCAACGGCAGAACCGGCCGGTTGCATGAGTGGATAAGGTGAAAGATTAAAGATTAAAGATGAAAGATGAAAGATGAAAGGTGGATGGTGAGTGGTGAATGGTGAATGGTGAATGGTGAATGGTGAATGGTGAATGGTGAATGGTGA
>NZ_JBNGHF010000041.1:0-36373 GCF_050611805.1 Methylotuvimicrobium sp. | reverse complement strand
CCTTTCACCTTTCACCTTTCACCTTTCACCTTTCACCTTTCACCTTTCACCTTTATTACATCCGATTAACGAACCGATCAAGATCACAATCTTCTCCATAGCTCCCTTGTTATCTGCGACAAATTGCAATCCTTTTTGGACCAATGCATCACGCGCCGTTGGATTTTGATGGAAATAATTAACATTAGACAGGATTTCCGCTTCGTTGAAACATTGAACCGCAGCCTCAACGGCTAACACATTGGATTGAATCTCTCTGAAATTATCCATGTAAGGCCCGAACATCACCGGAACTCCAAGTGCCGCCGGCTCTAAAATATTATGCCCTCCGACCGGCACCATACTACCGCCGACAAAAGCCAAATCGGCAGCGGCATAAAACAACTTCAATTCGCCCATGCTATCTAATAAGAATACGTCGGTTTCATCCGCACATTTCAATCCGGACGAACGGGTTATCGGCTTTAAATCATTGCTGACAATCAGACGCTCGACTTCGGAAAACCTTTCAGGGTGACGAGGGACGAGCAATAGGAGCAACTCAGGTATAGAGGCTTTGAGCTTCGGATAAAGACTTAAAATAATCGCTTCTTCGTTCTTATGCGTACTGGCGATAATCCAAACAAAGCGCCCGGCGAAGTATTCCTGCTTTAGTTGCTTACCTCGGTCCAGGAATTGCGGATCGAAATCGATATCGAATTTCAAATTACCAACCGATTGTATACGCTCTCGTTCCGCACCGATCGACACGAATCGTTCGGCATCCTCCTTTGTTTGAGCGGCAATTTGACTAACGCAAGCAAGTGCCGGTTTAATCAGGCTCGGAATTTTGGCGTAACCGCGCGCGGATTTATCGGACAACCGAGCATTGACAATACATATTGGAACACCCTTTGCCTCGCAGGCTGCAAATAGATTGGGCCAAATTTCGGTCTCCATAATGACCCCAATCTCGGGGCTGAATGCAGCAATAAACCGCGCGACCGAACCGGGCGTATCGTAAGGAAGGTAAACATGAGCGACGGAATCAGCCAAAACAGCTTGGACACGCGCGGATCCGGTCGGTGTGGTTGTGGTTATCAGAAACTTTTTTGCAGGATAATCTTGCTGAAGGCGCTTAATTAACGGAAAAGCCGCCTCGGCCTCACCGACCGATACGGCATGAAACCAAATAAACGGACCTTCGAAATTGCGCCGATACAGCCCAAGCCTCTCCCAATATCGATTACGGTATTCGGGCGCCTTGATACTCCGCCAAAGCAATCGCCCAAAAATCAGCGGCAATAAAAAATAAAAAACGGCGGAATAAATAATTCGCACGATGTTTAGCCTTAACATTCCGAAAAAAAGGGGGCACTAGTCGCTGAATAGATCGCCACACGGATCGCTCGAATTTTACCGATAATGATGATCCTAAGCTCGGCAATTTAACCATGAAGCTCATGAAGTACTTCAGGAAATCACCTAATCATTGTCGTTATATCTTTCGCACTTCAAATTTCGGTAGTGTCGGAACAGACCCCGGGTACTCGGTCCCACACCTAACGCTAGGTGTGGGACCAGCATGGAGCTGGGATAGAGCCGGCATGGACGTATTTACCCAGCACCTAAATTCCATAGCCCATTGACCATGGTTAATTGTTTTAAATAATTTAGGATGGGGTTTTCAGCGTCCTTTGACGGGCACCCTGGAGCCGAATTTTCATCTACGGGTATAACCTAGTGGGTGAACGAAGGTTCTATACAAACGCATAAGAAGTTATTGAATTAACTTCTTATCTTCATGGTGAAACTTTTTATCCAGGATGATGAGAGCTTTACTTAAGCCGCAAAAATTTCCAATTATCATTTTTCAGCCGGTTATCATGTAATATTTTCTACCTGGCGCGCCACTTCACCGGATGCCAAGTCGAGAGCGCATTTGTAGCATTCAAGCGCCGAATTTTTATCGCCTTTTTCGGTCAATAAGTCTGCTAACAATTGATAAGCCGAAACCGAAGGTTCCAAGGCAATACTTTTTTCCAAATATTGCCCAGCCTTATCCGTTTCTTTACAACGTTTACTGATTTTACCGAGTACCCTCAACAAAACTGCATTATCGGGATAGGCCTTAAGCCAACCTTCTGCGGTTTTAAGCTGCCTTTGAGGTTCGTTGGATTGAACGCTCCCGAACAATACCAACAACGTTTCGTCCCAATCCTCGGAAATCGAGCGTGCTAGTTCGTCCTCTATTTTGGCGCCCGCACCAACATCGATCATACCAGCAAAATAAATCGCGGGAATCCCTTGTATACGCTTAATATAATCAGGCACCTCCTGCCAGACTTCTTGAATCTTGGTATAATCGCCGTTTTCCGCCGCCTGCCTCAACAAGCCGCTAAAAACCTCGGCTTCCAGCAGTTTGATTTCGGTTTCCATCAACACTTTACTTTTATTCATCGACGGAATAATTTTACGTATCGCATCCCAGTCCCCTAATTGGCGATATGTCTGATGCAACAGCTTCAAAACACTGGCATGAGCGGGATTGATTGAGTGTAGTTTTTTCAGCGTGTCGAGCGCTTGATCGAACTGCTGCTCCGACAAATGCATTTCCGCCTGGGTCAAACCAACCGCAATATCGGCGCCCGGCGATCGCTCCGCGGCAATTCTTAAATATTCATCGCGCTTTTCAACAGCTCCGCGCGACTGAGCGGCGCGTGCCGCAGTTAAATAATGAATCAATGGCGCGCCACTATGCGATGCATGTTTGATCAGAATTTTTTCGGCTTTTTCCCAATTTCCTTCCGCCGAATCCACTAAGCCTGCGATTAAAGCTTCTTGAGATCGGTTGTATTTGACGCTTTGACCATGAGATTTAACCTTGCCGGGCAGCCGAAGCAACCAGCCCAACAGGCGAAAAAACATATAGAACAGAAAAAAGGCAATGACTAACGTTACACCTAACGCCACCAAAGACGTTTCCAAGGACCAATGGCCTATACCAATCAAGACATAGCCCGGATCGTCGTAGCGAGAAAACCAACTGTGTATCCCAAAAGCGACCGCGATGGCGATAAACAGCGAGCCCAGAAAAAAAATAATATTTTTCATAATGTACCCGTTGTTATATTCAGGATGGCTCAGGAGCCGACAAAGCCTTATCGGTTTCGATTCTTAGTTTGGTGATATCGCGTAGCATTTTTAGTGAATGACTGATATCGGGATATTGACTATGTAAACTAATCGCTTCGAGCTTATCCAATTCGGCCACGAAGTTTCTGGCGATCGAATTACTTGTAAAATTTTCGGCAACCCATTCCTTTGCATCGGCAATACTGGCCTTGTATAAAACTTCGTTTTGCTGCACCAAACCGATTTTTATCATTTCTAATTTGACACGCAATTGTTGGCGAGTGAACTGCGCTTCCTCCGGCGTAATAATTTCAGTGATAGGCTGGTCGGTATGCCTCACCGTTACCACTCCTTGCAAACTTTTTAACGCTTTCGACAGAAGGTCGTGCTCTTCATCGGTATGCTGAGCATGATCGTGTATTTCTTCAGACGGCGTCAGAGGCTTACCTGAATAAGGTTTAATCAACGACAACTTACCGATTTCGGTCTCTAATGTTCTGATTGACGAATAAACCCCGACAATATCGAGCAGTTGCACCTTACCTAATTCGGCAATTTCTTTGGCAATTTGTTCGCGTACTTTATAGGCGGCCGCATCGCCGCTTTCACGCAAACGTTGATCCGCCGCTTGCAACGCTTCACGAGCAGTCTCGACATCGCCGGTCAACTGCAGGCGCTGATTTGCGACGCTAAGCAAATACTCGGCATCGGCGATTAACCAATCGCCACGCGTTTTACCCAATTGGCGCTGAACCTGTTGAATTCGAGTATTCAAATCGGTACGTATCGCTTCCAATTTTTCGGACTGCAGTTGAGAAAACTCGGTTAAGGATTCGTTAATCAACCTATCTTTCGCTTTCAAATCTGATTCGATCGTCGTCAAATGCGATTGAATCGCGGCAATTTGCGTTTGGTAGCCGCTGATTTGCTTAGTCAACTCGAATAATTGCATATCTCCTTTAGAGACTTCACCGCCAAGCGTCTCCTGCTGCTGTCTTAACTGAGCAAATAAAAACAAGCCTATGCCAACGATCGATAGGATAACCAAAAAAACAATCACCGCCAGCCAAAATCCGCTTCGGGATCGGTGCACTTTTTCGCTGCTATTCGCCGTTTTCGTATCCGTTTCAGCTTCCGCTTCCCGCTCTTGATTTTCAGTCACTTCGGCCACACTATTCCCCATTGCACACAGTAGTTACTTTTTGAACAATCGCTTCGTCATCCGGACCGGAGGCTAAAGCGATTCTTTTAAAGCCGATATCCTCGGCAAGACATTTCATTCTTTCGCTGATAACGACCAACGGGACGGACATCAATTCCGGCTTTGCGTAAGAACTTAACATATCCACAAGATTGCGCAATGCTTCACCGCTACTTACCGTGATCAGGCTAAGTTCTCCGCGTTTTAACAAATCGACCACCGGCTGAACATCGGATTGCGGTCGAATTCTTTGATAGACCTCCCAATATTCAACGGCCGCACCTCTTTCGCGCAAAGTATCGGCAAGTTTTTCCCGACCGCCTTCGCCCCTGACTATTAAAAAGGAGCGTCCCTCAACCCCATGAAAATAAGGCAGTGTCAATAAAGCTTCGCTATCGAATCCGGCCTCAGGCACCCAATCCACGACGAGTCCTGCAGACTCCAAAGCTCTGGCCGTGGCTTTTCCAACCGAGGCGATTTTACACTGTTTAAATGGAGTTATTTTGCCATTATTCGCTTGCAGCGCAAAATTTACCGCATTAGCGCTAACAAAGATTAAACAATCGAAATATTGCAGCTTTTCCAACATTTCAAATTCGTTAGTCGAGCGAGGCCGCGGAACAATTTCGAGTACCGGAAAGGGTACGGCTTGCCAACCACGACTTTCGATCATTCGAGTCAAATTGTGCGCCTGATGAACCGGGCGAGTCACCAGCACTAAAAACGGCTTTGCATTCGTCATTAATCTAAAACAAAGCTTGCAAAATTTTATCGGCGCCGTTAGCCAATAACTCTTCGGCAATAGACACACCTATCTGCTCGGCCTGTTCGGCCGACCCGCTTCGTTCGGCGCGATATATCACACTACCGTCCGGATCGCCGACCAAGCCTCGCATGTAAAGAATATCCGATTGCAAGGTCGCAAAACCGGCTATCGGGACTTGGCAACCGCCTTTTAATCGAGCATTCATCGCACGCTCGGCAGATACACAAATATGGGTTTCCGGATCATGCAGCCGACTCAATAATTCATTGATAACCGTATCGTCGCTTCGGCATTCGATCCCGATCGCGCCTTGCCCGATGGCCGGCAGACTTTCGCTAGGATCGAGCCGCGCGGCGATTCTATGCTGCATACCTAAGCGAATCAGCCCGGCCGAGGCAAGAATGATCGCATCGAATTCGCCCGCATCGAGCTTGGCCAAACGGGTATTGACATTACCTCTTAATGTCAATATTTCGGCATTGGGAAATTTTTCCTTGATTTGACATTGTCTGCGCAAGCTGCAAGTCCCTATTCTAGGTTGTTCGGGCAGCTCGCTCAGCGAAGCATAGTGATTAGACACAAAGGCATCGGTAGGATCTTCACGCTGTAAAATCACCGACAAATGCAAGCCATCCGGAAATTCCACCGGCACATCCTTCATTGAATGCACGGCAATATCGGCCCTGCCGTCCAACATCCCCTGCTCCAACTCCTTGACGAATAAGCCTTTGCCGCCAACCTTAGCCAATGGTGCATCCAACAATTTGTCGCCTTTCGTGGTCATCGTGACCAATTCGGTTTCGAGCCCAGGAAAAGCCCGCTTCAACCGATCGGCGACATGTTCGGCCTGCCATAAAGCCAAAGGGCTCTTGCGAGTTGCGATACGAATGATTTGATTTGCCAAAACAACACCCAATATTCAACTAAAAATGCATATTGTAACCTGTCCGACAAGTACAATCCTTAGCGAGTTTCATTTTCGGCAAACAAAGCCTTGAACGGCCTAAAAAACTCACTTTACTTCTAGGCACTTACAGAACTCATGCCCTATTGAAAACTTTTTCTTCACAGATACGCAAACGGGGCGAATCAACAATTTTCAGAACAAAGAATGCCTGCGCATCGCATATAATGAGCTATTTACAATTTCAGCACCGAGACTTATGACCAACGTTAACTCCGAAAAACTTTCCAGCGCCCGATTTGCCGAGGCCACCGACGCCTTTGTAGAAATCTTTACCGCTTCGGTCGACTTCGACAAACGCATGGCCCAGCAAGACATTCAAGGCTCGATAGCTCACGCAACAATGCTGGGCAAAATCGGCATCCTCACCGAAAACGAACGCGATGCGATCATCGACGGCCTCCAAAAAATCGGCATCGAAATCGAGCAAGGTCAATTTAATTGGTCCGTCAAACAAGAAGACGTTCATATGAACATCGAAGCTCGCCTGACCGATATGATCGGCATTGCCGGCAAAAAGCTGCATACCGGACGCTCCCGCAACGATCAGGTCGCGACAGACATTAGGCTTTATTTGCGCGATGAAATCAAGCGTATCCGCGCCGAACTGACTCGTTTGCAAAATGCCATTTTGAACCTCGCCGAACGCGAAGCGGACACGATCATGCCCGGTTTTACCCATTTGCAGGTCGCGCAACCAATCACTTTCGGACATCATCTGATGGCTTGGTTCGAAATGCTCAAGCGCGATAACGAACGCTTAGCCGACTGCCTAAAACGAATCAATATTATGCCGCTGGGAGCCGCGGCACTGGCTGGTACCAGCTATCCGATCGACCGACACATGACTGCACAACTGTTGCAATTTTCCGAACCGTCGGCCAATTCGCTGGATTCGGTTAGCGACCGCGATTTCGCAATCGAATTTTGTGCCGCCGGCAGTTTGATTATGATGCATCTCTCGCGCTTCTCAGAGGAACTGGTATTGTGGTCCAGCGCCCAATTCGATTTCATCGATATTCCTGATGCTTTCTGCACCGGCTCATCTATCATGCCGCAAAAGAAAAACCCCGATGTTCCGGAATTGGTCCGCGGCAAGTCAGGACGCGTCACAGGACATTTGATGTCGCTATTGATGCTGATGAAAAGCCAACCGCTCGCCTATAATAAGGACAATCAAGAAGACAAAGAGCCGTTGTTCGATACTGCCGATACCCTCATCAATTGCCTGCGCGCATTCGCGGACATGGTACCCCGCTTAAGCGCAAAAAAAGACAACATGTACCGCGCCGCGAAACAAGGTTTCGCGACTGCGACCGATTTGGCCGATTACCTCGTCCGCAAAGGCCTGGCCTTTCGAGATGCGCATGAAATTGTCGGCCGAGCCGTGCGGCTCGGCGTCGAAACTGAACGCGACTTGTCCGAGCTAACGCTTACGGAATTGCAACAGTTTTCCGACTGCATTGATGAAGACGTCTTTAACGTATTAACGTTAGAAGGCTCGGTCGCCGCCCGAAAGCATATCGGCGGAACCGCACCGGACACCGTTAGAGAGGCCATTAACAAAGCGAGAGCCGAACTTGCAGGCAATGCGTGAATGGTGAATGGTGAATGGTGAATGGTGAATGGTGAATGGTGAATGGTGAATGGAAAAGCATAGCCGAAAGATCAAGGCAAGCCACTGATCTTTATGTCTATCGCATTTCAAATTGAGGCATTAGGACATGGCTACGCAGGGGTGTTAGATCGATTTTGCTCCTCGGCAACTGCTGAGCTACAGGGATGTAATGAATGCAGAAAATACATTACGCCAAGGATGGCGGTATTAGAGCAATGCAGGAGCAATTGCCGAGGAGCATTTTTCGCTGCCCTGTATCAGACTAGTTGTCGCCTAATGCGCCTTCTATTGTTGTCTTACTACATGCCATCCATGGCGTAATGCAAAATCAATATTCGCCCCGGACCGAAATTTGACTATCAAAGGGTATAACCTAAAGTTATAACAGTACGAAACCTTTCACGTAACGGCAGCTTCCGCGCCTCAAAAATCCCACAAATTTTGTCGCACGGCTAAATAGAAGACAACAATATGCCTGTCAATCGCTAACCATTCACGACAACATGGTTGAAAAAAAACATCTCACACCGATTCGCCTTGGTTCGCCCGGAGAAGATATCAGCAAAAAAGATTTGCTAGCGATTCTCCAGCGTTTCAAAAATTTACATTTGCTTCAGCAAAAACGCATTCAAAGTTTTTTACAACCGCGTCAACGAGTCTTTTTAGAATTACTTCCCTTGCTCTTTCATCAAAACGTACCGTTATTGCCCGGTTTTATTTCTTCTGAAACCCCAGCCGGCATTCTAGACTATTCACCGACACGCCAAGTTCTACTGCATGCCGCTCAATTTTCGAGAAGCTACCAATACAAAACGCGCGCCTTGACGAATCATCCAATTCTAGGCTTGTTTTTGATGGGCAGCGTCGGCAGCATTGCCTTCACAAAAACCAGCGATATGGATATTTGGCTTTGCCACGACCCGGCCTTGCCCCCTTCGGCCCTTGAAGAACTTCAGCAGAAAGCAACCGCGATCGAGGAGTGGGCTATGTCTTTGGACCTTGAGGTTCATTTTTTCCTAATCGATCATGAAAAATTTAAAAGCGGACAAGATATCCCTATTTCCGATGAAAGTAGCGGAAAGACCCAACACTATTTATTATTAGAGGAATTTTATCGTACGGCCGTCTATATCGCGGGCCGATCGCCGGCTTGGTGGCTCGTGCCTCCGCGAGAAGAGCATCATCATACCGGCTATATCAGTCATTTACTCGATAACAAATTCATCTCGGAACTGGAAGTCATCGATTTCGGCAGCCTGGAAAACGCTCCTCCCGAAGAATTCATCACCGTCACGCTCTGGCATATTTATAAAGCGATCGGGTCACCGCACAAATCGCTGCTAAAACTGATGCTGATGGAATGTTACGCAAGCGAGTATCCCAATACTCAATGGCTTTGTTCGGAAATGAAAAAAGCCGTTCACGGCGGAGAGTTCTCGCTCGAGGATCTCGACCCCTATCTATTGATTTATCAAAAACTCGAGAATTACCTTAGCTCGCCCGCTAATCGCGCACGTCTGGAACTGATAAGACATAGCCTATATATTAAAATCATGGGCTTTGCCAATACCGAACAAGATCCGCAAAAACAACTCTATCGCACCGAATTCATCAAGCATATTGCGCATCGGTGGCAATGGCCGGAAACGTTACTGCCTGAAATTAGCAGACAACAATCATGGAACATACTAAAAGCCACCCGTGAACATGACATTATTCTGCGTCATCTAGCAGGCTGTTATCGTATGATTTTAAATTTTGCCGGACAGCATGTTCAAAGTAACTTGAAAGACAATGAAGATCTGAAACTGATAGGCCGCAAACTGCATTCCTTTCTGGACAAAAAACCAGGCAAAATCGAGTTTATTACAACCCGCTCGGCACTCCAAATCAAAGAACAGGAATTATCGCTCGTAGAAACTAGCTTCGCCGATAATCAAAGCGGCTGGAGCCTATATCTTGGTCATGTTACTGCGGACAATCTTGCCGAACAAAGCCCGATAAAAAACACCTGGAGTTTAATCGAATTGCTGGCATGGATCATTGTAAACGGCCTATACCATAAAAAACTGAAACTTAACCTCGACAGTAAAACACTCTCACTCTCAACGAACGAACTCCAAACCACGACCGAACAATTGCATGACTTCATTAGCAGCAGACTCGATAAATTACACCTCGATTTGCCTAGCTATAAACAACCTAACCAATGTCAAAGCTCGCTATTGTTCATCAATATCGGAACGGAACCTGAGGGCGAGCGCAATGACGGACGCCTAGTCATGAGCGAACGCTCCGACCCTTTTAGTTATGGCAAGAGCCGTCAATCGTTTGTTCAATCGGTAAATCGGGTTTCCATTTCGAACTGGGGGGAAGTCACCGCAAGCCGCGCACTCGGACTGGACGGTTTATTCGACACCTTCACCGACATCTTCAACAATCATCGCCCTCCAATCGCAGAAAGCGATGTCAAAGTTATTTGTAATACTTCGGCACGCGCCAATAGCATTAGCCAACGAGCTCAAAGCGTATTCCAAACGTTAATCAGTTGGTTCGGCCGGCAAAATTCAAATGAATCGCCCCGCTACATCCTGGCAGGAGCAAAAGATTATTATATTTTTCAGAGAAAAAACAGAACTCTACATTATCGAAGCATTGGAACTCGTCAAGAACTGTTAAACGAATTAAGCCAAGCCCAAGGGGTTTTCAGCCCGACGCATATCGACCCTTTTTGTCTGGAAGAAAGCGAGATACCCGAATTATTAAAATTGAATAAAGCAAACACGATTCAAGTATTTCACACTGCCACGAAAACAGGTATACAGCTTTATTTACTGGACGAAAAAGGCGCACTGTTTCGCCAGCACTACCCTTCCGCAAAGATCGACGGTTTGTTGCGCCGTTATCAACATTTTCTGGATAATATTCTGAACCGATATTTCTTTGACGACAGTCTGTTAATCGAGCACTATAAAATCCGACACAATCCCAGTACCATCATAAAATATACTCCGAGTGTTCCAAACAGAATAAACTTGACTCGCGAATTGGATATTCGCGTGTCAGGAGAGCACTCGGCATCCTACACGCTTTATTGCAACGAAAAAGAGTTTTCGACACTAACTTACGGTAAGCGCGCCCTTTCAGCGGCGGCGGAATATATTCTGGAATTTAGACAATCCAATCAGCGATATCCTATTCACATCAGCGATATCGACGTACCGCTCGCAAACTTAGGCCTTGAAAACGCATCGGAATTACAAACCATTCACTTATTGAAATATAAACAAAAAATCGAAAACCGTTTAAACAGCATTTCGGGTACATAACTATTTTTTTAATGATTTGCATAAGCTTACGAACTGCGAAACTTTAAGACACCAAGCATCGACACTTTTTTAATTCATACATCACATGCAAAACGAACAACGCAAACACCCAAGAATACAGGTCAAGGAATTAAAAGCCCATGTCAGCATCGACCGAGTCAGAGAGGCTCCGATTGAAATTGACGGCGACGTTATCGACATTAGCTATACCGGCATTAAAATTCGCCTGAACTCTCCATTACCCGAAGAAAGTGAAGGTATTGTCAAAATTGTCATCGTTCTCCCCGAATCAAAAATTCCGATAACGATACACGGCGAAATCAAGCATTACTGCCCACACTTCGAATACGGCCTGCACCATGGCAACTATTCGACTGAAGAAGCCTTAGACGAATTAATGTTCGAATGCGTCAAACACGCCCAAACGAGCATCGCAATGCCGGTAATATAAAAGCTATGTTCGCGTTAATAGTTGAAGTGAATACTACACCAATCTCGAAGTAATTATTCACACCCCCTATCGTTCCAACGCTCCAGCGTGGGAACGATAATTGCCGGGGGGACTGAATAGATACACTATTACCGCATACATAGCCAATATAAACACCACCTTAGACTGTCCTAGAGGGGCATTCTAGCTAATCTCTGTGTTCCCCAGGGCAAACGCATTAAAACAATCAACATATCAATATGTTCTCCTGTTACTTAGAACGCTTAGTCAATTCGGTTTAACTTATGGTACCCCTCCCTGGGCCCCGTTAGGCCGCGCCGAGCACTGGCGATTTTGCCGAGAATAGCCCGTTAGGGGAGCGGCAGGGATGCCGCTCGTTTTCGGAGGGCTAGGGATAGCCCTTCCGAAAACCCTCGGCAAAATCGTCAGCGCGCAGGATGCAGCGGCCTCCGGGTGTCTTTTCTTTTGGATACTTTTCTTTGGACAAGCAAAGAAAAGTATCGCGGTTGTCGGTCCGCGAACCGACTACACATAAGCGTCGCGATAGCGACACAAAGCCTTATTTAGGTTTCAAACAAACTAAATCTTATAGTTAACCAGGAAAAAAGGAATATTTTAACTATTTGATTTTCTATAGTGCTTTAATGCGTTTGCCCTGCTGTGTTTCCTATTTTTATAATCTCAAAATCTCTCGAAAATTGCTGGCGCTCATAGGCTATGAAGCACCAGGGCGGGGTGCGCATCGCGCACCTTGCCACAACGCACAACCCAACGAAACGTCTCGGCTCCGAACCCGGTGCGCTATGCGCACCCTACGAAAACCGAAACCGCCCATTCATGGCGAATACCATTTCCGGGCCCGCCGCATCGAATCGAATATCACAAGACAAAACCGGAAACCGATAACCCTAAATTCGGCAGTTCATCCATGAAGCACATGAAGTTAATGAAGTATTTCAAGAGATTATCTAAACATTCCAGCTAACCTTTCGGTTGAGCGAAAGTTGTATGCAAACGAATGGCAAATCATTGAATTAACTTCTTATTCTTCATGGTGAGATGCTTTTTTAGGTTAAAGCGCCCTTGCTTTTAAAAAAGCCAACTCCGAAATCTCGGTCCAACGCGAAACTTGACTTCTGAAACCGACGACCGAATCGTACACTTTTTTGACCGCAGGATCCTTTGCGGCCATTTCAGCAATAAGCTCGTCCGAAATCTGCTTGAGTTTTTTCAACACATCGTCAGGCAAGGGCAATACCGATACATTGTGCTTGTTCATTAAAGTATCCAAGGCTTGATTATTACGTGCCGTGTATTCGCTTATCATGTCCATATTTGCAGCCTTACATGCCGTCATTACAATTTGCTGCAAATCCTTCGGCAATGCATCGAAGGCTTTTCGGTTGATAACAGCCTCGATCGTCGAGCCCGGTTCATGCCAACCTGGGTAATAATAAAACTTGGCCACCTTATGCAGACCGAAAGCCAAATCGTTATAAGGTCCGACCCACTCAGTCGCATCGATGTTATGTGACTGCAAAGCCGTGAATATTTCTCCACCCGGCAAGTTAACCGTAGTACCGCCTGCGCGCCTCAAAACTTCGCCACCCAGACCTGGAATACGCATTTTCAATCCATCCAAATCGGCTACTGATTTAATTTCCCGATTGAACCATCCGGCCATTTGCACGCCCGAATTTCCGGACGGCACAGGAATCAGACCGAAAGGCTTGTAAAGTTCTTGCCACAACTCCAAACCGCCGCCGTAATACAACCAAGCGTTCATTTCTTGAGCCGTAAATCCGAAAGGCACCGCCGAAAAAAACTGCGCCGCCTCCGACTTTCCCTTCCAATAATAAGACCCGGAATGGCCCATCTCGGCGGTTCCATTAGCAACCGCATCAAACACTTCAAAAGCGGGCACCAATTCCGAAGCCCCATAGACTTTGACGTTGATCCGACCACCGCTCATCTCTGTGATCATTTGCGCCAATAAATTAGCGCCATGCCCTAAGCCTGGAAAATTTTTCGGCCAAGCCGTAACCAACTTCCATTTAAAAACCGTGTCGGCCTTACTAATTTTAGTACCCGTCAATGTTACAGTACTTGCCGCGACCGTACTTACGCTCGCTTTTTTTATAAATTCTCTACGCTTCATATGCTATGCATCTCCGTAATTTCCGAAAAAGTCGATGATTACCCGCAATCAAAAAATTAGCTTTGAATGCGACGTGAGTTTAACGAAGATTCACAAAATCTACCGAAACTTTCCACAATAGCAACACGGTGATTTGTGTTACTGTGAAAGTTCGTAGATTTGGACTCCTTATCTAATTTTTCGATAAACGAAGCTCGGCAGATAAAATGCCGGCTCCGAAGCGGGTGCGGTTGCTCGACCGACAGGCGTCGGCGGCAGGGAAAGCCGCCGTCGAGCCTACACGGATGTATTCACGGCGTCCTGTCGGGCGAGTGACCGTACCCTGCCACTCCCTCGCACTTTCATTTGCCGGGGCGATGGCTAGCCCTTCATGAACGTTACTCTAAAGCAACGAATCCCTTTATATACCCTTTGCTAGTCAAATTTCGGCGCCGGGGTGGCCGTCAAAGGACGCCGTGAATACGTCCATGTAGGCTCTATGACAGCATCCATGCTTTCAAAGCCTTTGCCGAACACCCCGGTGCCTCCATACGCTAATGCCGAAATTTGAAGTGCGATAGGTATACATGGACGGAATATAGCTAATTTTGTTATACTTTCACGCCGTACGCTGATCGGAAACCGATTGGCGCCCACCGAAAAAATCAACCTCACATTACCGGAGAACTTATATGGCAATTAAAGTCGCAATCAACGGCTATGGTCGTATTGGACGAAATATCGTTCGTGCATTGTATGAATCTGGCCGCAACGGTGAAATCCAAGTTGTCGCAATCAACGACTTGGGCGATTCCGCTACCAATGCTCACCTCACTCAATACGATACCGCGCACGGAAAATTCCCCGGTGAAGTCGGTGTCGACGGCGATTACATGATCGTCAATGGCGACAGAATTCGTGTACTTTCCGAACGCGATCCATCCAAACTCCCTTGGGCCGAACTCGGGATCGACGTCGTCCATGAATGCACCGGTTTTTTTACCAGCAAAGCCAAAGCTTCCGCTCATATCACCGCAGGTGCGAAAAAAGTCATCATTTCTGCCCCCGGCGGCAACGACGTCGACGCCACAATCGTTTACGGCGTCAACCACGATACGTTAAAGGCTTCCGACACGATCATTTCCAATGCTTCGTGCACCACCAACTGTCTAGCGCCATTAGCAAAAGCCTTGAACGATAGCATCGGCATCAAACACGGCTTGATGACCACAATTCATGCCTACACCAACGACCAAGTATTAACCGATGTTTATCACAGCGATTTACGCCGCGCTCGTTCCGCAACACAATCGATGATACCAACCAAAACAGGTGCTGCCGCGGCTGTCGGTTTGGTTCTGCCTGAATTGGCCGGAAAACTGGACGGCTTCGCCATGCGCGTACCGACCATCAACGTTTCGGTCGTCGACCTGTGCTTTACGGCCGGAAAAGACACCAGCGTGGATGAAATCAACAGCATCCTGAAATCCGCTTCGGAAAAATCGAACGGCATCTTGGCTTATAACGACAAGCCACTGGTTTCTATCGACTTCAATCACAATCCTGCATCATCCATCTACGAATCGTCATTAACCAAAGTCACCGAAGGCAACTTCGTTAAAGTTTTGGCTTGGTACGACAACGAATGGGGCTTCTCGAATCGTATGCTGGATACCACTGTTGCCTTGTGCAACGCAAAATAAAGGGCACTAATGTTACGAAGAACCAAAATACTGGCCACTTTGGGCCCCGCAACGGATAAACCCGGGGTCCTGGAAAACTTGTTCAAAGCCGGCATCGACGTGGTTCGCATGAATTTCTCGCACGGCTCGGCGCAAGACCATATTGACCGAGCCAACAAAGTTCGCGAATTAAGCCGCAAAACCGGACGCCGCGTCGGCATATTAGGCGACCTGCAAGGCCCTAAAATACGCATAGCACGTTTCAAGGAAACGAAAGTATGGCTTGATGAAGGCCAGGATTTCGCCTTGGACATCAACTTAGGACCGAACGACGGCGATAATACCCAAGTCGGCATCACTTACGAACCGCTGGCTCGCGAAGTGCGCAACGGCAGTCGTTTACTGTTGGACGATGGACGAGTGGTATTAGACGTAGTCGATACCGACGGCAAACGCGTCAATTGCAAAGTAGTCGTCGGCGGCGACCTGTCTAACAACAAAGGCATCAATTTGATGGGTGGCGGGCTTTCCGCCGCTGCTTTGACCGAAAAAGACAAGGAAGACATCAAAACGATTGCGAAAATCGATTGCGATTATGTTGCGGTATCTTTTCCTAGATGCGCAGCGGACTTGAACGAAGCACGCGAATTGCTGCTGGCGGAAGGTTGCCATGCCGGCATCGTCGCCAAGGTGGAGCGAGCAGAAGCGATGGATGCAATGGATGAAATTATCCTGGCATCCGATGCGGTAATGGTCGCTCGTGGCGACTTGGGCGTTGAAATTGGCGACGCCAACCTTCCGGCCGCACAAAAACGACTCATCAGCCGCGCTCGCGAACTGAATCGTATTGCGATCACTGCGACGCAAATGATGGAATCGATGATCGAAAACCCGATCCCGACTCGCGCCGAAGTTTTCGACGTTGCGAATGCGGTCGTCGACGGCACCGATGCTATCATGCTATCGGCCGAAACCGCTTCCGGTAAATATCCGGTCAAAGCGGTCGAAGCCATGGTACGGGTTTGCGAAGAGACCGAAAAACAGCCGAGCGTTCGAGTTTCGAAGCATCGTATGGATACGCAATTCCAACGCATCGACGAAGCGATTGCGATGTCGGCGATGTATATGGCGAATCATACGACGATTCATGGCATAGCGGCATTGACCGAATCCGGATCGACACCGTTATGGATGTCCAGAATCAGCTCGGGAATTCCTATCTTCGCATTTAGCAGTCAGGAAAAAACTTTAGGCAAGGTAACGCTTTATCGAGGCGTATTTCCGTTCTATTTCGACAAACACTTGAAAGAACCGGATCATGCCGAAGTAAACCGTGAAATCGTCAAACAGCTAAGAAAACGCCACCAAGCGCAAAATGGGGATAAATTTATTATCACCAAAGGCGATCTGACCGGCGTTCAGGGCGGAACCAACGCATTGAAAGTGATTACCGTGGGTGAAGGCTTAACGCCTTAATAACTCACCGGCATTCCTAAACAATGCAGCAAGGGCGGGTATTATTCTCCGCCCTTTTTTATTTCCGGCGCCCGCTTGAAAGGTTAGGCGAGATCAATCCCAGGCTTTAAAGCACCTGGGTCGGGTCCACCTGCCAGCGGACACCAAATCGCAAAAATCATTTTATTTTCTTCCTTTCGGAATCAAACCTAATAGTTTGGCTACGTGTCTTTCGGTAATGAATGCCAAGAAAAACAGCTGTATAAAGTTATCGGCTTCGATTAGATCGAGACCGATCTTTTTAGGAACCAATTCCTTTCGAGTCCCAAACAATTGATCCCATATCGATAACACGATACCGTAATTACTGTCATGTTCGCTACGTAGCGCCGAATGATGAGTTCTATGTAAGGCCGGCGTAATAATAACTTTCGACAATAAATCTTCTTTATCGAAGGACAGATTCGAATGATGGAAGAAAATAAAAGACAGCTCGATCAATTCGATCGCGAGTATGACGTAAGCATCCACACCGAAAACGATGACGAACAGGCATTTCATGACGATTTCAATAAACAAATCGAATACATGAAAACGAAACCCGGTCGTTACGTTAAAGGTTTTATCGCTATGATGAATTTTATGGAAACGCCATAAAAATTCGTATTTGTGACTTGCATAATGCCATGCATAAATCGCAAGATCAAAGAGCAAAAACGACAGCACCCATTTAATCGGACCGTTAGACAATCCGCTCAATACGCCATAATTCGAAAACTGTTGAGCCACAAAAAAAAGCGAGGACGCTCTTAACGTGGTTAAAATAATATTATTGAATAAAAAAGCCGTAGTATTCGTCAGCACCGAATTTTTCGCGACTTTCCGATCGAACCGCTGGTAAGGTTTCAATCCTTCCATGAAAATTAATAACACAAAGGCTACTAGCGCCAATGACAAAAAGATTTCATTGAGCGGCAAATCTTGCTCGGTAACCGGTAAAGAACTATCCGCAACGTTCATGACGCACCTTTATAATAAAACACATACAACACCCCATATCGAAAGTCTTGCTGGATAAGCCTCTAGACGATTGCCCAAATAAATCTTAATTAATCAAAATATTACAGACTTTCTAGCTGTTTTCTCAAATTATTGATAGTTTCCTCGTCAACGATTTGCCGTGTAACATCGTATTGCACGCCGAGAAAATAAATCAGCTTGCCGCTCCTGTCGAATAATGGAATTATTTTAAATTTGTTATAGAATAAATCTCCATTTTTTTTATAATTTCGCAGCACTACCTCAACCGGTTTTTGTTCATTAATGGCCTCTTTAATCCTCTTTATTTCTTCTTGGTTTCGGTCATCACCCTGCAAGAATCGACAATTGCGTCCGATCACTTCTTCCTGCGAATAACCGGTAACCGCTACAAAAGCTTTATTGGCATAAACAATCGGCATGTCCTCAAGATCGGGGTCGGCTAGCGTAATGCCGTTAATACATTCATCCAGAATCAGCGATAGAATTTGCGGAATCAATCCCGGATCTTTTTCAGCGATAAAAGCCATAGTTATACTCCTCGATAAATTTTATAATTGGAATATTAAGTGTGGGATGACGCCATTTTTCAATGACCGTCATCAAACCGGTTCCGATCCACCGTAATGCCCACACAGCAGTGTTAGGATGTTTTCCAGCGAATTTTGCAAGCCTTCCTCAATGGCAACGCGAATCAACTTTTCAAACGGCCTCATGAAGAAATCGACATGCAACAACTCAAAGCTAATTTCTAATCGGGTGAAATCACTTTCTTCATTTTCCTTGAATGTATAAACTTCACGAAACTCTTGGTTTACCGATTCCAGCGCAAATTTTTGCAAAGGCACAAATTCGGTGATCTCGAAGGTCGACTCTACTTTTTGCCCTTGCTCTATCCTAACTTGCTTGGCTCTCGAACCGACTCCGATGGGCTGTTCCTGCAGCACCTCAAATTCGATAACTTCCAAGGCCCATTTTGGATAATTATCAAAAAAATGAAAGCCGACATAATCGAACACGTCAGCAACGGTTTTTTCGAGACCTATATCAGCTTTGCCGATCAACGGCTTTGATAAGTCAAACGCAAACATGCGGCCTCCTTGTCGATCGTGGTAAGTTGAAGCTTTTTTTATCCGGCACCGAAATATCCATAGATATTTTCGGATAAATGTCGGCACACGTCATGTCAACCTCATTGCTCATTAGCTTCCCCATATCGCATAGCTGTTTGTTTTTTGAAAGAATCGATCACGTTTGAGTATTCAACGCTTAACAGTTCCTCGCTTAGACTGCTGACTAAGGTAATCGGAGCGCCTTAAGTCAAAAGAATTATTCAATCTTTCGATCTCATGTTGCGCATGTATTTGTTCGGTAATGTCGTATTGAACACCCAGAAAATAAATCAACCGACCTTCGTTATCGAATAAGGGGGTAACAGAAAGACGATTGTAAAAAAGATCGCCGTTTTTTTTATAGTTTTTTAGCGTGACCTCAACCGCTCGTCGATTCCTGATCGCCTCACGCAAGATTTCAATCTCCGGTTGATCATGATCTTTTCCTTGCAAGAACCGGCAGTTTTTTCCAATAATGTCATCACAACTGTAACCGGTGATTTTTTCGAAAACTTCGTTCGCGAAGACGATCGGGTTATCTTCCAAATCGGGATCGGACAAGGTAATACCATTAACACACCCGTCCAAAATTTGAGTAAGAATGTGAGGAATGACTCCCGGATCTTTTTCTATTTGAAATTTCATGTTCGATATCCGCCATCTGACTCAAAAAATATCCGGATTGTCTAGCAATAGCCATTAAGTTAAACTCATTATTCCGCCGTAGACTGGCGGAATCCGGCGCCATTGTGGAGTAGCCGCATACCTCCATGCCGTTAAATCCCGAATCCCTATTCAGACCAAACAATAATGACTTGCTTTAGCATTGGTGGGGTTACCATGGTACGCATAGCGTACCCTACCCCCCCTAAGACTCTATTAACGTTTTGAGATTTCGAACCGTTCGTACCGCACCCTCTCTCACAGCAATACGAATCAGCTTTTCAAACGGTAACATGAAAAGCTCGAGCCTCAATAACTCGAAAGTAAATGTGACTTCAGTCTGCTCCGGCGTCCGCCCGGGCTTTAAATCATAAAAACAACGATAGGGATTCGAAACACCTTCAAAAGTCAATTTAGTAAGCGGATCAAAGCAAGTTACCTTAAAAGTCGACTCGCTTCTTTGACCTTGATCGATTCGCACTTGCCTGGCAAGACTATTCAAACGTAATGGCGGATCACTCAGTAATTCGCATTCGACGACCTCAGGCGACCACCGAGGATAATTTTTAAAAAAATCGACCCCGATAAAATTAAACACATCATCCACCGGTTTATTGATGATTGTGCTAGCCGTACCCGAAGCGGAATGATCCGAAGTAAATCCAAACATTTACAGGCTCACCATTTGGTTAACAATAGAAGCGAAAGTCCTTGTGATTGGCTCATTTATTCCATTCATTTCGATTATAACGAATTGTCAAATAGAATATCAGCACAATTTGTATTGGCAATCATCCGCCTTGAAATATTGAAGATGTGGTTGGAAATAGCTTCCGGAAATATACTGAGCATACGCGCCACATGCATAATTACGCAAACCATGTGTAACTCCGCGTAATTGCCTAGTAAACCCAGTCGTTGTGTGCCAATGGCATACGATTCAACAAGTCCCGACGCTCACGCCAGTCAGGAAGAAGCTTTTCCATATGGGCCTTAAACCGTTCATTATGTGTACGTTCAAGCAGATGCACCAACTCATGCACTAGGATATATTCCAAACACTCGGGCGGATTCTTCGCCAACTCCAAGTTCAGCCAAATACGCTTTGCTTGCTTGTTACAGCTGCCCCACTTGGTTTTCATCCTCTTAACGCCCCAATCGGCAGCGGCTACGCCTATTTTGCTTTGCCAAACAGTCAATAAGTCGGCGATTCGTTTCTTTAACGCATCTCGGTAAAACGAGTTCAGTACCAAAGCCCTGTTTTCAGCCGTCGCAGACGTACTGACATACAGGTGTAACCAACCACGTCCCAACTTGATTTCATGTTTACCGGAGCGCTCTACGATATTGAGCCGATAGCGTTTTCCCCATAAGTAGTGACATTCGCCACTCACCATTTCCCTGTCAGACTGGCGGGGTTGTTTGGCAAAGTCACTTTGCTGCTTTTTGATCCAGGGAATGCGACTGATCACCGCCATACGAATAGCCGTATCCGTCATGGATTCTGGCGCCGACACTCGCACGCGGCCATCAGGCGGCAATACGCTGATATGCAGATTTTTAATTGCCTTGCGATTCAACTGCATCGCAATCGAACCGATTTCAATCATTGCCATCACTGATACTCTTTCTGCGCCTTGGCCAGTTCCATTACGCCTTGAATATCCACGTTATAACCAGCCGTCTCTTCTCTGATAGCATTGGCAATTTCACGCTCTTTAAAACGATCACCCGCCCAATCAGCCTTTTTGGTGTAACGAATCGCAGTATCAATTTTCGTTGCCAATACTTCATCATTGCCAAAGTTATCGTAGAAAGCTCGCTTGGCATTAGTGTCTATGGAAGGCGGATAATTCGAAGTCGTTTGATCTGGGCGAATGACCTTGCGAGACAGCTCGCGAATTCGCTCCAGATATTCCTGATATTCAATGGCCTTTTGTCTGCGTAATTCAATCAATTCATCTAATAAAACAGACATCTGTTCGTAATATTTCGGATTAACAGGATTTTCATCCACGATGGTTTTACGCACATTATTTTCGATGGTTTCTGCCATGGCTTCTTGATTCTTGCGAATATTCTCCGGCAAAACATCCACAGCATCGGCGCCTTTTTCGACGATCAACTCAATCAAACCGAGCTCTTCAAAATCCATCAGCACTTCGCTATCGTCAGCCCGAATATACATATCTAATAGGTGGCGCATCGCAGGCTCAAAGCGCTTCATCTCCACTAAATCACCACTGGCCAGTTTTACCTCGTCGCGAACCTTTTCAAAGTGGGCGACTTCCGACTGGATTGCCTCAACGTCTTGTGCAGAATATCCGGCATCGGGCATTTCGTTGGCGATATTGGCAAAGGCTCGCAGCAGCTTGGCCACGTTCTGGTACAGAGTTAAACGAAGCGCCTCCTTTTCAGTCAATTCCTCCTGATTCGATCCTGACTCGCCACAAAAATAGTGTATGTAATCCTCGGTATTCCGCGGGGCTTTTACCGGCTCACATAAAGCGCGTACCATTTCCAGCGCATTATCCAAATCGAGCCTAGCTTGCTCTAAACGATCTTTTAATAGCCCGGCGACATCTTCCTTGTCGTAGCCGTCAAATGCGCCCTCCGTATAATCCAATACCGCTTTATCCAATGAGCGGAACAGGTCTTTGTAATCGATGATATAACCGTATTCTTTGTCATCACCATCCAAACGGTTTACCCGACAGATCGCCTGAAACAGGTTGTGATCGGCCATTTGCTTGTCGATATACAAATACGTTGCCGAAGGCGCATCAAAGCCGGTTAAGAGCTTATCGACCACAATCAGCAAGCGCATTTGCCCTGGCTCATTCACGAAGCGTTTTATGACTTCCTTTTCGAACTCCTCCACGCGAATGGCTGCTTGCTCTTCAGGTTGCTCGAAATAATCCGCCAACATCTTGCGGTAGGTGTCGTATTTGAACAGCTTTTCCGTTAAGCCTTCACCGGTTTCTTCACCCTTAATGCCGGCAGCGGTAGGTTGGAAACTGGTAACAATGGCAATCTTGCCTGCCAAATCGGTTTGGCTGAACATCTCATAGGCCTTACAAACTTGATACACACTGGAGCACACCAACATGGCATTGCCGCGCCCGTCCATCAGGCGCGGCTTGGTATCCATGTCCAGTAGGATGTCATTCACAATCTGCTGCAAGCGCGATTTGCTGGACAGCACCTTTTGCATGGTGCCCCATTTCTGCTTGAGCTGTGTTTTGGCTAATCGAGACAGGCCACGGGTTTTCGCCTCAAACCATTCATCCACTTTCTTCTGGGATGTGATGTTTTGGTCTATGTCTCGCGCTTCGTAGCGCAAATCCAGTACCACGCCATCGGCCACGGCTTCGTCGAATTTGTAGGTATGAATGTAAGGCCCAAACACCTCTACGGATTTTTTCTTGTCCTTTTTCATCAGCGGCGTACCGGTAAAGCCAACAAACATGGCCTGCGGCAGAATCGATTTCATCGCTTCGTGTAACTTGCCCGATTGAGTACGGTGACACTCATCGACAAACACAAACAGGTCGCCTCGGGAGCAAAAATCCGATGGCAGAGACTTCTTTAACTCTGCAATAAACTCATCGGTCGCTGCATCGTTCTCCGAGTCAGACTGCCGCCCAAATTTGTGCACCAAAGAACACACCAACCAAGGGTTTGGTTGATTGAGTGTCGCCACCAAGTCGGCACCGCTTTTGGTGCGATAAATATCTTCTTCAACGCCGGTGAAAACTTTTTCAATCTGCTCGTCGAGCTCAGTACGGTCGGTCACGATCAGTACACGGGCATCTTTGACATTTTCCCGAATCCACTTAGCCAACCACACCATGGTGAGGCTTTTTCCTGAGCCTTGGGTATGCCAAATAATGCCGCCCTCATGCCTTGCAATATGACGTTTTGCGGCTTCAATACCAAAGAACTGATTGTGGCGGCAGGTCTTTTTAATACCGGCATCGAAGACAATAAAATCGTGGATGATTTGCAGAAAGCGCACTTTGTTACACACGCGACTCAGGTGAAAATCGAGTTTATGGCTATAAGTGTTTTCGAGCTCTTCCTTCCACTCAAGGTAATGCTTTTCAGGTGTTTCAATCGTGCCGTAACGCAGGCCTTGAGTGTCGTTACCCGCCATCACCAATTGCATGGTGGTGAAGAAGTTACGGACAAAATCTTTCTTTTGGTTATCGAGATTCTGGCGAATACCTTCTGAAACAAACACAGAAGAGCGTTTCAATTCAATCACGCCCAGTGCGATACCGTTGACATATAGCACGATGTCGGGGCGCTTTTTGTTTTCGCCTTTTATTGAAACTTCTTCGGCAATCGCAAAATCGTTCGCTTCCGGGTTCTTCCAGTCAATCAGCCACACGGTTTCGTTTAGATGGCCTGCGCCTTCCTTGTCTTTCACACCGTAACGCAGCAAACGATAGACCTCTTTATTGGCGTAATAGAGTTTTTTACCTTCGCCCAGTGCAGCCGCCGTATCCAACTGGCGAATGGCGCGATTAATGAGCGCCTCACTCACACCTCGTTTTTGCAGCCAATCGGTAAGAATGCCCACATCGATATTTTTATTATTGTTTCGATCGTGCCAGTCACTCAAATAGCGATAGCCCAGGTCATTTTGAAAGAACTGGACGATGCGGTTTTGGGTGATACGTTCTCGCTGGCCGACGTTGCTCATATCTTTGTCCTTGGCATTTCAATATTGCCTATTTCTCTTCTTGTAAAGATTCTGGAATAAACCCTTGGTTTGCTAGCGCCTTCACCACACCGCGAATTAAGTAGTTATTACTAAATCCAAAGGTATATTGACGAGCACCTTCGCTAATAGGTTGCAACATTTTACGTTCTACCAATTTTTTAATTTGGTAGGTGCGTTGCGTAGCTGTTAATTCGGGCATGGCTTTCGACAAATCAGCGGCTTTGGCAACGCCCAGTTTTGCCGCTATTTGCAAAATAGATTCTTCTTGTTCGGTAATTAATTCACGAGATTTAGCATAGCTTAACGCGGGATTTAAAATTTTCGTTTGAAGATACGTAAAGTTGGTCAACTGATCCACTTTTTTAAGTTCGGCCAAAATACCTGTAAGTACATATCTGCACCAAGTTTCCTGGTCATCAGAAGAACCCGTATCTGCTTCGGCTAACATGGCATAGTATTTATCACGATCGTTACAAAATACTGCAGTGGGGTTGAGAACGCGCCCGCCTGTACTGACGTTAAAACCATATTTCATTAGTAACGCATAGGTGAGTAGACGGACGACACGCCCATTACCGTTCCCAAAGGGATGAATCCAACCAAAGCGATGGTGCGCTAAGGCTACTTTGATCAGATCATACTTGGGCGCATCGGCCTGGTTAATAAATGCAACTAACTCCTGCATATAGCCAGGCACTTGTACTGCGTCGGGGGGAACATGTTCTGACTGAGCAATGCGAACTGCCCCCGACCGATAAGCCCCAGGCGTTTTATCACCTTCACGATCTAAGTTATTCACCGTCATATCATGAAGTTCGCGGATAAAATGTTCAGTGATTGGCATGCAGGGCTTTATTGACGATTCAATATAGTCCATAGCCTTTTCAATATTTACCATTTCGCGCAAATGATCTGAAGGATCTGCACCCTCTAACTTACTTTCAACGTAATCCGCTAGAGTAGTATGATTGCCTTCAATACGCGCCGAACCCAAGCTTTCCAGCATGTGGAAAATCGCTTTAAGCTGGAAAAACATGGGAGCTGGTGTACTGCCACTTAGTTGCAAGCGCCGCAAATGTTCAAGTTCAGTCAGAACATCGACCAAAGGAGAGTCAAAGGACGGGTTTAGCAAACATAAATCGTGGTGATTAAATTGAGGCATAACTCGAACTATCTATAATGGCGTTGATTGATTATCTTGAATTTACGCTATAAAAAACTATAATGTCAATAAGTTATGTGTACAGTGATAAGTCCATTATCTATAATTGCTGCAAAAATTAAGTTAAATAAGCTAGACCGTGCAAGTAAAAAAACAGATATGGCTTTCAAACTTTACTATTCGTCAAATGCAGTGCGAATTTGGGCTATTGCTTTCCATCGTGATGCCCTAGTTGACTTGTATGATGCTTCATCACCAAGTTTCTCGCCCTTTTCACGTTTTGTGATTTTGTATTTGGTCCACATCCGCTCCTGGTACTGCTGCATTGTCGGAAACTCATCTCTATTTAGAGATGCTAAGTCCACCGACTCCCGATTGGCGCCACTAGGATGGGGGAGATAGGAAATTTTCTTTCCTCTTGCGCAGAGATAATCATGGACGGACATGTGAGATATCTGAACTTTTTGGCATAGCGCTTTCTGGGCCTTGCGGCCTAGCACCAAAAGTGGCCACTAATAAGAATTTAGCTAGCTTGTTGATCATGTGCAGTTTCCTTTACATTCATTAATCGCGTCTTCCCCGTCAGCAGTTCTTGCATCATGCCCTGTTTGATTTGGCGGGTTTTGCCTAGGCGTTGTTCCAGTGCCAGAAGCTCTTCGTCCATATCGGAGAGGATAGTGGCGATGGCGGTTTGTTCTTCAATAACGGGGAATGGGAATGCCAGCTTCCTAATAATCGTTAAATTCAATCCACCACGACCGCCATCCCCCGTAGAAAGACCTCGCAACTCTTCATAACGACTGTCAAGGTTGTAATACAGATACTCAGCCGAATGATTGCCAGATGGAAATATTGATGCAATTGACTGGTTCGTGCATAAAGAAATTTTTGCTATGGCTACCGTACCTCTTGTCTTTCCCTGACCTGCCAAACCAATTAAGACCGAATCTACTGGCACATATTTAGTACTGCTAGTTGCCAACCCTGCATCTGTTATCCGTTCAGCAACATCAAATACTCTTTTTAGGTGTAACTCACCTGAGCTCATCCAAGGATTATTACCACCCCAATAAGCAGATACTGAAGTGCTTGGCGTTCCGCCAGCTGTGCAGTCAGTAAATTCGCCTATTGACTTAACCTCCCAATCCTCCGGTATCTCCCCCAACTCACTTTGCTTATATCCTTTTTTCGAACCATCTTCGCGCATGGCGAACTGCGGCAGGCGGTTGCGGCCGGTGAGGAGTTGTTGCATGGTGGCGGTTTTGATGGCCTGTTTTTTGGCGATTAGTTTTTCTAGTTCTTGGATTAAGGCATCGACATCGGATAGGGCATTGGCGATGGCGGTTTGTTCTTGTTTTGGCGGCTGCAGAAATTTGAAATTTTTGACAAGCTCCGTATCTAATACACCTGCACTATTTCCAGCAGAACTAACGAGTTTTAGCAACTCACTTTCCATTGCCAATAGATAGATAGTTAAGTATCTAGTTCGACTTTGTCATGTTGTTTGTATTAAAAGTCAACCACTTACTCATTTTGGACAGTTTCGTTTTTCTTGCTGGCTGATCTGATAGCCGATAAGCGCCGACGGTGGCGCTCTTTCACTTGAGCGAGTAAAACAGCGAAATCGGTTTGCTTGTTCGGCAAGCTTTTGGCTAAGAGTATTTGTATGTCATAACAGCTCAATAGCGGATAGCTTTCCTCATGAGTCATGCGTTGCTGCAACATGAACAAGCCGGCTATCATGGCGAGCGCCATGTGTCGGTGCCAGGATTGCCATTTTCGGGCTTGATAGTGCGCCAGACCGATATGGCTTTTGTGATCCTGAAAAGCTCGTTCGATCCAATACCGCTGCGCCTGTTGATGCGCCAAGGTAGACACCGTCGTTTGTGCCGGCGCATTGCTCAAGCTGTATTTGATCTCGTTCGGCGAATCGAGCTCCCGACGGACCAATAAATGCCACTGATAAGCCGTATCGCTGCCGGCCTCCCAAAGCCAAACCCGTTGGTGGAGGACCTCAATCGTCAGCGATCCTCGACAGGCATCTCGTAGCGTCAGCCGTTGCCAAGCCGATTCCGGCTGTTGTGAGGCCCATGCTTGGACTTGAATGGCTTGCGCTTGGCTCTGGTAGCGAGTGGCGGATCTTCCTTTGCCTTGCTTGCGTTCCGGCAAATAGGGTTGGGGATCGTCCACATAGATCTGTTGATCTTTGTGAACATCGGCCATGAAGCGCTCGCCATCGGCATCCAGCGCACGAAGTAGATGGGGCGCGTTACCGTAGAGGCCATCGAAGCCGACCCAGTCGAAGCGGACGCCGAGCGACCGCGCATGACGTACAATCTCAAGCGCCAATTCCGGCTTGGTGCGATAGCTTCGACAGTCGCGCGGTACATCGGCTTTCTCGCACCGTTCTGCGTCATCGGTCCAGGCATGAGGCAAATACAAGCGGGCATCGATTAATGCGACGCGATCGCCTTTACCTAAAGCGCCGAAAACACCGACTTGGCAATTATCGACCTTACCCAATCGACCGTTCCATTGGCGAGCCACGCCAACCGAATGCTTTCCGCTTTTGGCAAAGCCCGACTCATCGATAATGAGCGCGATGCCTTCGGCGCCCTCGAAGCATTGATCGACCGCCAGGGCCGCGCGATCCATGACCGGACGGGCGACCCAACTGGAATGCGTGAGAAAATTTTGCAGGGCCTGGTCGTCAGAGTCCGGAACCACCTCGGCCATCCGCTCCATGTTACGTTTGTCAGCTTGGAATAAGCCTTTGATGTAATGGCCGGCTTGCTTGAATACGTTATGATTCCCGGAACGAAATAAATTTTGAAACGTTCCGATAAACGAATCTAAGGACTGACAAAGCGAGAAGAGTGCTTTGTCATCTTGAATCCCGTTGAATGTTTCGTTAGTCGAGTGGTTTGTAAATCATCCTGTTGCCCTGTTTTCATCGCTCTGCGATAATGCATGTATTATACTATATTTATATAATATTCAGATACTTAAACATGACAAAGTCGAACTAGGAACAATATTTTTATTAGGGATTAATGCTTTTACGTCTTGATTAAAACATAGTGGAGCAACGACTAAACCAGCTCTAATTTCCGAATGAAGTGCGCTTCCCCTAACTAAGAGCAAAGTAGAGTCTAACGGAGCCATTTTACTTCCAGCGTCGACTCCCTCACTTGTCAAGAATTGATCAGATGTCTTAAGTTCCAGTGTTTTGAGAGTAAAACCACTAATCCAAGGAATATCTCCTTGCCAATAGTCATCGCGTTTACGATTCGGTGTTCCTCCAGATAACCAACTCGTGACTTGCCCAACCGATGTTACTTCCCAATCCTCTGGTATCACCCCAACTTCCGTTTGCTTATACCCAACCGGAACCTGCTTCACTTCGTTCGCAAATTGAGAATTGACAGTGGCTAATTGATAGTGGCTACTCGCTTCTTTCACAGCGCTGTTTGTCATTTTCCATTCTCCATTTTCAACTTTCCATTTAACATTGCACGAGCACTCCAACTCTGGCTGATCGCCTCTTGCAGATACCAATCCCTTGCGGCTGGATTGTCGATACGCATTAAGGCTCGGCAGTGTGTCCAGCTTAATTCACTACGCACTGCGTCGTGAATTGGAAACATCAGGTAGAACTGACGCATATTACGAAGATTCCCGACATCAAAGCCTTTGCCCAAACACGCTGTCAATTGCTGTGAAAACTGTTGTAACTGCTGTTTGCCATAGGCCGCACGGCTTTCACCCTGTTGCTCTTCCTCAACAATTAGGCGACCAATCTCCCAGTAGCTTTGCACCATCGCGCTGTTAACCGCTTGACGAACTTGGCTGCGGGCTTGCTCAATGTGCTGGGCAATTTGCGTGACTAATTGGCTAAGGGGTTGCGTTTGAGTCGTAAGGTTGTTTGATTGATTCACTGACCATGCTCCTGTTTGCGTTCCTGGTTGACTTCCACTTCTTCGATGGCGCGTTCAAGTTCGCGTTGCAGGCTGTCACGGTCAGGCAGGTAGAGCTGGTACTTTTGCACAAATAATTGGCTATCCATGGCGTAGGTGGCGTATTCAACCATGAGTTCGTCTTTTTGACGGCTTAAAATAATGCCGATGGGTGGATTATCGCCTTCAACATTTTCTTCGTTAGCGAAATAGCCAAGATACATATTCATTTGACCAATATCTTGGTGTTGCACCTCGCCCAATTTTAAGTCAATCAGTACAAAACAGCGCAAGATGCGATGGTAAAACACTAAGTCGACTTTATAGTGGCTGTTGTTTAAGGTAATGCAATATTGGCGTCCGACAAAGGTAAAGCCTTTACCGAGTTCGAGTAAAAACGGTTGTAAGTGGTTGCACAGCGCGGTTTCGAGTTGAGTTTCAGAAATCTGATGCGCTTCGGGGATTTTTAGAAATTCAAAAATATAGGGTTCGCGCAGTAAATCGCTCGGCTGGTTGAGCGCTTGCCCTTGTTGGGCTAAGGCAAGCAGGCCAGCTTTGTCTTTACTCGCCGCCAGTCGCAAAAAGAGTTGCGCATTTTTTTGGCGTTTTAATTCGGGAACAGACCATTTTTCAGCGATGGCTTGTTGTTGGTAAAAACTGCGCTCTTGCGGATCGTCTAGCTTTAAAAGTTCAACATAATGTGACCAGCTTAATTGGTGCGAAGGCTTCGCACTTATTGGATAAGCCAGATAAAACTGTCGCATTCTTATCAAGTTACTGCGGCTAAAGCCTTTGCCATGTCGTAAGGTTAAATCCTGCGCCAACTGCTTAAGCAAGCTTTGACCATACTCAGCGCGCGGTTTGCCTTTTTGTTCAAACTCGACAAGATGCCGACCGATATGCCAATAGGTTTCTATCAGCTGATAATTCACGGCTTGTAGCGCTTGCGCCTGGCCACTTAACCAGGTTTTAGAAACCTGCTGAATCAGCGTCTGATAAGCATTCGTTTGCAATGTCATACCGCCAGCCCCATAACTTTGAGATGTGCGCTGACCCTGTTACGTAGTACGGAGACGTGGCTTTCTATTTGTGGTAGGGGTTCGCTATAGCGCTCTTCCAATTCTTTCACTCGATTGGCCAGTTGCTGCGTCACTCGTTCGATTTCGGCAACAATGTTGCTTTCCAGCGTTGTCAGCCATTTATCTTCAACAATCAGGGCTTTGATCTCGTCGATGCTCAGTTTGGGATACTGCTTAAACACGGCAAAATCGAGGGCATCTTGCGCCTCTTTCAGGGCTTTTTTAGACTCAGCTTCGGCATCGAACAGTTTCTTGGCCTGTTTAAGCGAGGCCTTTTCTTCCGGGTCTGTCGCCAGCTTCAAACGTTCGGTAACCGTGGCTTTGGTGACTTTGTCTTTATCGTTCAGCGCTTCACTCAGCAGGCCATCTTCGCCGCCGTTTTCTTCCAAGTAGGTTTCCAGTTCTTGGCTGGCGCTATCGAGTGCGCCTTGCAGGGCATCCACTTGTTGCTGTTCGCTGGAGAAGAAACGGGCGATGATCAAGGCCGGTGGAATCAATTCGGCTTTGTATTTGGTTTTGTTAATCACCAAATCCGGCGTTTCTTTGAGTTTTTCGCCCTTTTTAACCACCAATTCGCGCAGCACCTTACCTGCGGGCCAGTCATCCTGCACCAGTACATAGACATCGTCTTGCATGGTATCCGCCCAGTAATCCATCAAAATCTGGTAAATGTCGTATTTGCTGAGCAGTGAGTTGCGGGAATAGCTTTCCAACAAGTCTTCACTAATGCGGTGAATGATCTGTTTTGGCTGTTCACCTGATTCTATGGCTTTTAAGTTGGCGCGCTCAGACCAATCGGTAAAGGGCACAAGGCTCGCTGCGGCAAAGCTTTTAAATTCCTGGTGATTGAGAATGGTGCTTTTCACCTCGCTGGCTTTAACCAGCGCTTGGCAATAACCTTCGCGCACGGGTTCGAACAGGCTGGCGCGAATACTGGGGAAGACTTGCCAGTAACGTTCCAAAGCATCGATATCGGCATTGGGAATACCGCCCTGCAAATGGGCACTTAAATCATGCAGGTCTTCCGGCTCGCTGGAATCAATGTAACGCGGAATATTCAGGTTGTAATCATTCGCGGCGATTTCGCTTATGGGCACCATGCGGGAATAGCGCGGCTGCTCCAGTTGTTTGGTGAACACATCGACGATTTTGTGAATGTCCTGGCTGCGTAGACGGTTTTTATTGCCATCTTTCATAAAGCCTTTACTGGCATCGACCATAAAGATACCGCTTCGGGCGTGAGCGTTTTCTTTATCAATCACAATAATGCAGGCAGGAATGCCGGTGCCGTAAAACAGATTGGCTGGCAAACCAATAATGCCTTTGATATAGCCTTGCTTGATAAGATTTTCACGAATGCGCGCTTCGGCATTGCCACGGAACAGCACCCCGTGCGGCAGAATCACCGCGCCTTTGCCGATGCTTTTCAGGCTTTTGATAATGTGCAGCAAAAACGTGTAGTCGCCGTTTTTTTCCGGCGGAATGCCCCAGGTAAAACGGTCGAATTCATCTTCTTGCGGGTTGATGCCGTTGGTCCAGTTTTTATTGGAGAACGGCGGGTTGGCGACAGCGAAGTCAAAGGTTTTAAGCCGGCCGTTGGCGTCTTTCCACTGCGGGTCGGAGAGGGTATTGCCTTTCCAGATTTTAGCGGTGGCGGTGTTGTGCAGAATCATGTTCATACGCGCCAAGGCACTGGTGGCATTGTCCATTTCCTGTCCGAAAATACTCAAACCACGAGGAGCTTCATCGCTGGCTTTTAACAATAGCGAGCCTGAGCCACAGGTGGGGTCGTAGACGGTTGCGTCTTGCGGCGTATCGCTATTGATACCAATGACTTTCGCGAGAATGCGCGAGACTTCCGACGGCGTATAAAACTGCCCTTTGGATTTGCCCGATTCGGTGGCGAAGTGGCGCATCAGGTATTCGTAGGCATCGCCAAGTAAGTCGTCACCATCAGCGCGGTTATCAGCCAGGTTTAAGCCTTCAAAAATACCGACCAATTTACCTAGTCGGTCAACCATTTCTTTGCCTTTGCCGAGCTTGTCTTCATCGTTAAAGTCGGCCACGTCGATGACGCCTTTGAGGTCGTTCTCTTCAGCAAGCGCACTGATAACCTTATTGATTTTATCGCCGATTTCTTTGTCACCTTTTAGCGCAACCATATCGTCGAAGCTGGCACCTTGCGGCACCACGATCATGCCGTAGGGGTCACCTTTGTACTTATCGGAGACATACTTCATAAACAGCAAGGTCAGCACATAGTCTTTGTACTGACTGGCATCCATACCGCCGCGCAGTTCGTCGCAGCTAGCCCAAAGGGAGGAGTAGAGTTCGGTTTTTTTAATGGCCATGGTTATTCTTTACTGTGCCGGGCGCAGGCGCGGTTATGATAACGCTGCCATTTACCAAACCCGCGATTTGTTGGAATGGCTCTCATGATGTTCCATGATGGATTTCGCTCCGCTCTACCCATCCTACGTTAAACGCCTATCAAAACTTACTGCTCTCCATACGACTCACAAATCCGCCAAATTCCCTTTGGTTTCGAGCCAATGCTTGCGATCCGGCGAGCGTTTTTTGGCTAATAATAAATCAAGTTGTTCAGTGGTATCGTCGTCTTCGGTTACCGTTAATTGCACGAGCCGGCGGGTATCGGGGTTCATCGTCGTTTCACGAAGCTGGCTCGGGTTCATTTCGCCCAAGCCTTTGAAACGCTGAACATTGATCTGGCCTTTCAACTTCTCTGCCTTAATTCGATCCAAAACGCCTTGGCGCTCGGATTCGTCGAGCGCATAAAAGACTTTTTTGCCGATATCGACCCGATACAACGGCGGCATTGCAACGAAAACATGACCGGCTTGCACCAGCGCCTTGAAATGCTGGTAAAACAATGCGCAAATCAATGTCGCAATATGATTACCGTCGGAGTCCGCGTCTGCCAAAATACATACCTTACCGTAGCGCAGGCTTCGCAAATCATCCGAACCCGGCTCTATACCCAAAGCCACCGCGATATCATGAACCTCCTGAGACGCCATGACTTGGCTCGAATCGACTTCCCAGGTATTTAGGATTTTTCCCCGTAGCGGCATGATTGCCTGAAACTCTCGATCTCTCGCCTGTTTGGCCGAACCGCCGGCCGAATCGCCCTCAACCAAAAACAACTCGGATCGGCCGATATCCTGACCGGAACAATCTGCAAGCTTACCGGGTAGCGCCGGTCCCGAGGTCAATTTCTTACGAACGATTTTCTTGGCGGATTTCAATCGCTTTTGCGCACTGGCAATAATAATTTCGGCAATTTTTTCACCTTCGGACGGATGCTGATTCAGCCAAAGACTGAAACCGTCTTTCGCAACACCCGAGACGAACGCGACACATTCGCGCGAACTCAAACGTTCTTTGGTTTGTCCCGAAAACTGAGGATCTTCCAATTTGACCGACAAAATAAAATGGCAGTGCTCCCAGACATCTTCCGGAGAAACCTTGATGCCTCGCGGCAATAGGTTTCTGAAATCGCAAAATTCGCGCATCGCTTCAGTCAAGCCGGCCCGCAAACCATTGACATGCGTGCCCCCTTGCGCGGTCGGCACCAAATTGACATAACTTTCGTTAATCGCTTCCGGCAAACTATCCGCCGTCCACACGATGCCCCATTCGACAGCTTCATGATCGGACGTCATTTTGCCCATGAACGGCGGTTCGGGATAAAACTCGGCATCCCCTACACGATCGAGTAAATATTCCTTTAAGCCGTCCTGGTAGCACCACTGCCATTGCTCATCGGTGAACTCGGATTGCAAAGTAATATTGAGACCCGGGCATAATACCGCTTTCGCTCTCAATACATGCCTGAGCTTACTGACTGAAATCTTACTCGAATCGAAATATTTTTCATTCGGCCAAAACTTGACCGCCGTACCGGTATTGTTGCGGCCTACCGAGCCCATTTCGGTCAGATCGCTTTGCTTTTCGCCGTCGGCAAAGGTCATGCTATAAACCTTACCGCCCCGCTTAACCTCAATCTCCAAATAGGCCGACAAGGCATTGACGACCGAAACACCGACACCGTGCAGACCGCCGGAAAACTGATAATTTTTATTCGAGAACTTCCCGCCGGCATGCAGTTGCGTCAAGATCACTTCGACACCGGGAATACCCTGCTCCGGATGAATGTCGACCGGCATCCCTCTCCCGTTGTCGCTAACCGATACCGAGCCGTCTTTAGATAACACGACAGTAATATTATCGGCATGTCCTGCTATCGCTTCGTCGACGCTGTTGTCGACTACCTCCTGCACCAGATGGTTCGGTCGGGTCGTATCGGTATACATACCCGGCCGTTTTCGGACCGGTTCCAAGCCGCTTAATACTTCTATCGCGGCTGCATTGTAATCATTACTCATACTTCCTAATCACTCATTATCCAATTTCATATATAATGGCCGGTTTGATTCCATCGCCCAATTTCTACCTACTATTTTATCTACATGCCGAAAAAAAAAACCACGAATTTATTCGAAGAGTCCCTAGCCGAGCTTGAGCAACTCGTCGAGCAAATGGAACAAGGTGAGCTATCTTTGGAAGACTCGTTAAAATCATTTGAACGCGGCGTCGCCCTGACTCGAACCTGCCAGAAAGCCTTGCAGGAAGCCGAACAGAAAGTTCAGATTTTACTGGAAAAAAACGGCACTCAAACTCTGGAGCCCTTCACCGATGAGTAACGCACTGAAAGACTATCTGACTTTTTGTCAAAACCGAGTTGAAAGAGCCTTGGAAGCCCGACTGCCAAGCGAAACCCAAATACCGACTAAATTACACGAAGCGATGCGCTATTGCGTGTTGGACGGCGGTAAACGCATGCGCCCGATGCTAACCTACTGTACAGGAAAAGCCTTGGGCATTGCACCGGAAGATTTAGACGGAGCGGCCTGTGCGGTTGAATTCATTCATGTTTATTCGTTGATACATGACGATTTGCCGGCCATGGACGACGACGACCTCAGACGCGGAAAGCCGACTTGCCATATCGCTTATGATGAAGCGACCGCCATTCTGACCGGCGATGCACTGCAAGCACTGGCATTCAAGGTCTTGGCGGACGATCCGACTATCCGAGCCGATGCCGAAAGCCGTCTAAGAATGATTACAATGCTGGCCAAGGCTAGCGGTTCTCAAGGCATGGTCGGCGGTCAAGCCATCGATTTAGAATCGGTCGGCACGATGCTGACCTTGCCTCAGCTTGAAAATATGCATATCCACAAGACCGGAGCCTTAATCCGAGCCAGCGTCAACATGGCAACATTAACGAAGCCCGATATCGACCCGAAACAAGCCGAAGGACTCGATCATTATGCAAAATGCATTGGCCTATCCTTCCAAGTCAAGGACGATATTTTGGACGAAGAAAGCGATACCGCAACACTCGGCAAAACCCAAGGCAAGGACAAGGATAACGACAAACCAACCTATCCTGCCTTACTCGGTTTGGCCGGCGCGAAACAAAAAGCCCAGGAACTTCATGAACAAGCCATCGAAAGCTTGAGCGGATTTGGGTCCGAGGCCGACTTGCTTCGCGACTTGTCGCTTTATATTATTCAGCGGGATCATTAATTCCCGACTTGAATACTAGGGTATTAATCTGCATAATCAGTCGGTAACCGCGTCCGTGCCGATCAATAAGGAATCGATTTATTCATGAAAATCACAGGAAATTTCCCCATACTAGACAGTATCAAGCTCCCCTCCGACCTTAGAAAACTGCCGAAGGACCAATTAAAACCGCTTGCCAAAGAGCTGCGCGAGTTTTTAACTCACACGGTCAGTATTTCCGGCGGACACTTCTCGGCCGGTCTGGGAACGGTCGAGCTGACCGTGGCGCTGCATTACGTGTTCGATACGCCGCGCGATCAATTGG